>NZ_BAAAUV010000001.1:0-253405 GCF_039534125.1 Actinocorallia longicatena
CAAAGGATTTGATGTGTGAGATTGTCTTCCTAAGACCGCTTGGCCTCCGACTTGCCGTTCCTGGAGAACGTCACCCGCGGGCGCGGGGGCGGGAACCGTGGGCGGCGGCGCCACGGGCGGCGGGGCGGACGCGCGGCCCGGACGGGTCGCGAACGGGTCGTCGTCGCTGGGGACGACCGGCGGAGGCTGCGGGCTCGCCACGGGCGGGGGCTCGACCGGCGAGGGGCGGGTCGCGGCCCGTTCGTCGGCGAGGTGCTGGCGGGCCGCCTCGATGATCTCCCAGGCGGTGAGCTCGCCGGTGGCCTTGGGCCGTTGCAGCGCCGGGGTTCCGAGCTCGGCGGCGCACGCGGCCGGGACGACGAACTCGAGGTGGGCCGGGCGGACCTGGCCGAGGCGGCAGGCCGTCATCGCGAGGGAGTGGCTGGTGGCCAGGAGCGCGCGGATCTTGGCCGGATCGCTGGACGACAGCCGGGCGGGCAGCCGGACGCCCTGGGGGAACAGCTCGCGCAGCGGGTGCCCGGCCTGCCCGAGGACCTCCTGGACGGTGCGGGCGCTCTCGGGGTCGAGCCAGGGCAGGACCGCCGGGACGGCCTGCGGAATGGTCTGCAGATCGGCGGCGAAAACAGCGGCGGCACTGCGGCGCAGGTCGTTGGGGTGCTGGGGGGTCTCGGAGAGCCCGGAGATGATCTGTGCCAGGTCGTAGAGCGCCAGCCGCAGGTACTCCCCGGGCGAGGCCTCCCGGACGATCGGCGCGGCGTGCTCGGCGGGGCAGCGGCGCAGCCACTCGCGGGTGACGTGCTGCGGCCCGTACTGGACGGCCTGCAGATCCGCCTGGGCGTACTGCTGGGTCCCCGCGCAGATGGCGGCCAGGGCGGCGGCACCGGGATTGAACGCCGGATCGGCCTGGAGGATCATGGCGGCCTCGCCCATGATGCGCACCAGATAGCCGGCGCCGACGGGGTCGCGGGCGGCGAGCCGGTCGGTGTAGTAGGTCGCCAGCCTGGTCAGATCGGGCGGGACCATCCAGCGCAGCTGGTCGGCCGGGACGGTCAGGTAGTGGGCGAACATCGCCACGAGCGGGTGCTCGGCCAGCACGACCGGGGTGCCGGCGGCGAACAGGACCGCGCCCCACAGGGCGGCGACGGTGCTCGGGGTGCCGGGGGCGAACGCCGGGTCGTTCTGGGCGAACTGCTCGGGGTTCACGGCGGTCGCGGCGATGAAGGACCGCTGGATGGCGGCGACGAGCTCGGCGGACGGCCCGTCGGCGAGGAGCCCGGCGTTGGCCATCGGGCCGGAGTTCACGTCGGCCCCGGTGGGGATCAGCTGGGGCGGGACGGGCGGGTTGCCGATGCCGGGCGGCGCGGGCGCCAGGGTCAGGCGGGTGGCGATGTCCATGGGCGGCGGGGCGGGGAACCACTGCCCGTCCAGGCCCGACCGGTACCAGCGGCCCCAGGATCCGAACAGCCACCACTCGCCGGGCCCCGCGAGCAGGGTGGAGGTGATCTGCTCGGCCCGTTGCGCTGGTGTCGCCGTCTGCCACCAGGTGTGCGACGTCATCGCGTGGACGTCGGCCTCGGCCTTGGCGAAGGGGTCGGTGGAGGGGCTGCCGGTGGTCTGCCATGTCACCGTCCGCATAGTAGTCGCCTTCGCGGCGTCTGCCCGGTATGGCGCCCCCGGTGTTCTTGAGATGTAATGACCGTCTTGGATTTCGCTCCTTAAGGAGGCAGGGTGAAGCGGGGCGTGCTGTGGGCGGTGCTGTCGTCGTTGTGCTTCGGCGCTTCGGGACCGTTCGGCAAGGCGCTGATAGGCGCCGGATTCTCCCCGCTCCAGGCCGCGTGGCTGCGGATCGCGGGCGCCGCCCTGATCCTGCTGCCGCTGGCGCTGGCGATGCGGGGACCGCGCGGGTTCTCCGCCGCGCGTCCGCACGCGGGCCGGGTGGTGGCCTACGGGCTGACCGGTGTCGTCGGCTGCCAGGCCCTGTTCTTCGTGGCCGCCTCGCGGCTTCCCGTGGGGATCGCCAGCCTGCTGGAGTTCACCGGCCCCGTCGTGCTGCTGCTCTGGGTCGGGGTGGTGCGGCGGGCCCCGGTGCGGCGCGGCGCGGCGGCGGGGATCGCGGTGGCGGTCGTCGGGCTGGCCTGCGTGGTGGAGGTCTGGTCGGGCCTTTCCCTCGACGCGATCGGGCTGGCGGCGGGGCTGGGGTCCGCAGCCTGCCAGGCGGCCTACTTCCTTCTGGTGGAGGGCATGACGGGCCAGGTCGATCCGCTGGTGATGACGGCGGGCGGCATGGTGGTGGGCGCGCCGGTCCTCGCGGTCGTGGCGGCTCCGTGGAACGCCCCGTGGCACGTGCTGGGCGACACGGTGGCCTTCGGCACGGGAACGGCGCCCGCGTGGGCACTGGCCCTGTGGGTGATCGTCGTCAGCACGGTGGTGGCCTACGTGACGGGCTGCTGGGCGGTCCAGCTCCTCGACGCGCAGCCCGCCGCGGCGATCGGCTACACCGAGGCGGTCGCCGCCACCGTCATCGCCTGGGTGGTCCTGGGCGAGCATCTGACGGCCTTCCAGGTGGCCGGCGGGGTGGTCGTGCTGAGCGGCGCCTACATCGCGCAGAGATCGGTCGAGCCGCGCCCGTCGCCGGTCCCCGTCGCGGCCTGACGTCCTCAGAGTTTCCTCCCTCAGAGTTACATCGTTGTGATTTCCCGTTAGATCGGGCCCGCTCTGGTGATGATGCGGATATGGACTCGCGACGCGATCGGTTGCTCGAGCTGGTGGCGCGGTTGCGGGAGGCCTCGCCCGGCGCGGTCGCGCCCGGCGACCTCGCCCACGACCTGAGGGTCGGCCGGGACACCCTCCGCAAGGACCTCGCGGAGCTGGAGGCCGGCGGGCTGCCGCTGCGGCACGACAAGGGCCGTGGGGTGGTCCTGGAGCCGCTGCCGCCGGGCGAGCCGATGGACGAGGCCGCCTCCGTGGCCGCTCCGGTCCCCCTGACGATCGCCGAGGCCGTCCGGGGGCAGCGGGTCGTGCGGATCGTCTATGTGGACGTGGAGGGCGAGCGGACCACACGGGACGTGGAGGCCGGCGGCCTCGTCGTGGCGCCCTACGGGGAGTACCTGGTGGGGTGGTGCCGGCTGCGGGAGGGGCCGCGGCTGTTCCGCCTGGACCGCATCTCCGCCGCGGTGCTGACCGGGGCGGAGGCGGGCCTGCGGCCGGTCGACGAGCTGCTCGCGAGCCTGCGGGTCCCGGCCCCGCGGGCCGCGCCCGACCGCTCGACCCCGGCCAGGGCCCGGGCGTGGACCCTGGACCGGATCCGGCACGTGCGGCTGCGCCTGGCCGAGACGGAGGCCGCGGTGGCCTCCTCCGCCGAGGGCGCGGCCCGGTTGCGGGCGGTGCTGGGGCATCTCGCGGAGTGGACGCGCTGGCAGGTCGCGGCGGTCCGGTCGGTGAGCACGGGCGAGGAGCTGCGCTTCTTCGGCCGCCGACCGGCCTTTCCCGCCGACTTCGACCGGGAGCAGGCCTTCGAGGTCCGCGAGCGGATGATCCAGGACGCCATGGCCGTCCGGTCCTTCGGCGAGCTGGCCCGCGATCTGGACGACGTCCTGGACGGCGCCGCGCACTGGGTGCACGACTCTCCGGACGCCTGGTGGACCGACCCCGTCCCCGATCCGGCCACGCCGGGCCGCCACCGCCCCCTGGCGGACCTGGTGGCGGGCTGGCACGGACCGCTGTTCCACGTGGAGTGGCATCTGGACCGCCTGGCCGAGCCCCCGGAACCCGAGGAGTCGGCCGATGACGATCCCGACGAGCGGCTGGTGCTGGTCTGCCCCCTGCTCGGCTGAGCCGTCAGGGGGCCAGGCCGGTGAGCAGGAACTGGAACCAGACGGTCTTCCCCGGCCCCGTGGGGGTGCTGCCGCAGGCGGCGGCGAGCGCCGCGACCAGCAGGAGCCCCCGGCCGTCCTCGGCGTCCTCCTCGCGGCTGGTGCGGGTGTTGGTGGGCGCCGCGACGGGACTGTGGTCGCTGATCTCGCCGCGGAGCATGAGGCCGTCGAGCAGCAGCCGCAGCCGGATGGGCCCGCGGCCGTGCACCACCGCGTTGGCGACGAGCTCGTCGACGATGAGGACCACGTCGTCGATGTCGGCGGAGTCGGTCAGCTTCCAGGCGGCGAGCTCGCCGCGGGTGAGGTTGCGCGCCCGCGACGGTGCGCGCAGGTCGGCGGGGAACTCCCAGGCCACGGCGCGGGCGTCGCCCCCAGGCGCCCTGCCGATCACTCCGAGCGGCTGCCGCTGTGCGTCCACTGCCCGCCTCCTCCCGATCGACGTGCGCCCTGCCCGAGTCCGATGTGGTGGTCTCCCCTACGCATGTTCCCGCTCACGCAGAAGAAAATTGCATCTCGTTCAGGTCTGGCCGAAACGGAAGACTTGTGTGGCGCGTCCATTCCCGGCACGGGTCCTCCCGACACCCCAGGGCCGACATTCAGTGCGACCTTCACAACAGGGACGCGCGATTGTGTCAGGCGGAGTACGTGATGTGAGTCACCTGATCGTTTCCAAGGCGTCAGCGGGAACAGGCACCCCTCCAGAACCGTTAGAGTGGACGTGCCGGTGTGGATTTGTGTCCCCGGGCCTCAACAAACGCCTTCGCGGAATACCGTTCGGCTGGAGCCGCGTTGTGCATATCGCCGAGAGGTGACCACCACACCGGCCTAGGCATGCTCAAGGCCCTCACCGGGAGTCCCGGATGAGGGCCTTCTGCGTTCCCGGCCTCTTACTGCGAGAAGAAGATCGCTACCGCGGTGCCGAACGCGGCCACCAGGCCCACGACCGCGACGATCACCGCCACGACGATCCGCTCGCGCCTGCTCCGACGGCTCTTACCGAATCGCTCCAGCCTCTCGGCCAGCCTTGGATCATCGTGGCTCAGCCGCGACGCGATCTCTGTGAGGATCCGCTCCTCATCCATCGAGAGCGCCATACCGCACCTCCGGGGGTCACATTGGTTGCTTCTTCCCCCGCCCGCGCGGTTTCTATCCTCACTTCAGGTCGGCAATCGGACAGATCATCGAGCGGCCGTCACCGTGCGTGCCGGAGCCGACTCGGCGTGTCCGCGGTCGAGCGCGGTGACCGTGTAGGTGACCGTCCCCGACGGCCGTCCGGTGTCGGTGAAGGAGGTTCCCCGGGTGGTGCCGATCAGGTCGGCCGGGCGGACGGTGCCGCACGCGGCGGCCTTGCCGGAGCGCCGGTAGACGGCGTAGGACGTCGCGCCCTTGGACCCCTTCCACGACACCGCCGCGCCGCTGACCTTGACGCCGGCCGGGGCCGCGGGGGCCTTGGCGCCCTTGGACGGCGGGATCAGCGCGGGCGTCCGGTAGTGATCGCGCAGCAGGACGCTCCCGAAGCCGCCGCGGTTGGCCGAGACGTCGGCCGCGGAGAAGAACACGTCGCCCCGCACCTCGGGGTACTTGCGGTTGAGGGTGAGATGGCGCGACAGCTCGTCCGGCTTCTTCCAGATCTTGTCCTCGCCGATCCGGTAGGCGGCCTGGCCGATCGTCAGCTGGACGCCGGTCCCCTTGACCAGGTTCGCCCACCACGCGACCAGGGTGCGGTAGTCGGCGGCCTTGTCACCGATGGGCCAGTAGAGCTGCGGCAGGACGTAGTCGAGCCAGCGCTGCCTGACCCACTTGCGGGTGTCGCCGTAGATCTCGGCGTAGGAGTCCAGGCCCTTGGTGTTCGACCCGGCGGGGTCGTCGCGCTTGTTCCGCCAGATCCCGAACGGGCTGATCCCGAACTTCACCCAGGACTTGGCCTTCTTGACCTCGCCGGAGACCCGCTGGACGAGCTGGTCGACGTTCGCGCGCCGCCACGCGGCCTTGGAGGCGTAACCCTTCCCGTAGGCCTTGAAGGTCTTGGCGTCCGGGAAGTCCTTGCCGGTCGGGTAGGGGTAGAAGTAGTCGTCGAAGTGGACGCCGTCCACGTCGTACTTGCGCACGACGTCCAGGACGGCGTTGAGGGCCAGTTCCCGGACCTGGGGCAGGCCCGGGTCGTACCAGAGGTACTTGCCGTAGACGTGGACCCAGTCGGGGTGCTTGCGGGCGGGGCTGGACGGGGCGAGGTGGGCGCGCTTGTTGTCCTGGCCGACGCGGTAGGGGTTGAACCAGGCGTGGAACTCCAGGTCCCGGGCGTGGGCCTCGTCGATGAGGAACTTCAGGACGTCCCAGCCGGGATCCTTGCCGGCCTTGCCGGTCAGCCACGCCGACCACGGCTCGTAGGGGGAGGCGTAGAAGGCGTCGCCCGCGGGCCTGATCTGCATGAAGACCGTGTTGAGGCGCATCGCCTTGGCCCGGTCGAGCAGCTTGCGGTAGCCGGCCTTCTTCTTCGCCACGCTCAGTTCCGGGTCGCCGGGCCAGTCCCCGCCGTACACGCTGGAGATCCACATGCCGCGGACCTGCTTGGCGGGGTCGTCGCCGGTCGCGGGGACCTTGGGGCACTCGGCGGTCGAGGCCTGGGCGAGGTCGAGGTTCCCGACCGGGGGGAGGGCCGTCTGGGGGTCCTCGCCGGCGCATCCTGCGGTGAGGACGAGACCCGCGGTGATCAGACCTGCGGCGGTGCGGCGTCCTCTGCTCATGCGTCGCGAGGCTACCCGGTTCCGGGCTCGGATCAGGACGGGTCGGGGGTAACCACCCGAAGTGCCCATGCCGCGCATCGTTCCGAACCGCTTCCGCATTTATTGACAACATGTCTACTATGGCGGGGTGCTGAAGGAAACGACTCCCGTCCTTGATGACAATCTCGTGCTCCAGGCCCGGGACGTCCACTTCGACTGGACCTCCCTGCCCGCGCACTGGGTGCCGGGCGAGCCGCTGGCCACCCATGTCATGAATGTGCTGCATCTGCTGCTGCCCGCGGGAGAACGCTGGTTCGTCGAGGTGTTCAAGCAGTCCCTGCCGCTCATCCAGGACGAGAAGCTGCGCCGGGACGTCCTCGGCTTCATCGGCCAGGAGGCCATGCACGCCAGGGCCCACACCGGCGTCCTGGAGCACTTCACGGCCACGGGCCTGGACTGCACGCCCTTCACCGACCAGGTCGAGTGGTTCTTCGGCCGGGTCCTCGGCGACCGTCCCGGCCTGCGTGGAGGCACCGCGACCGAATGGCTCGTCGAGCGGCTGGCGATCATCGCCGCGATCGAGCACGTCACCGCCTTCATGGGCGACTGGATCCTCAACGCCGACGGCCTCGACCGGGCCGGGACCGACCCGACGATGCTCGACATGCTCCGCTGGCACGGGGCCGAGGAGGTCGAGCACCGCAGCGTCGCCTTCGACCTGTTCACCCATGTCGACGGCCGCTACCGGCGCCGCGTCCAGGCCATGACGATCACCGGGCCCATGCTCCTCATGCTCTGGCGGCGGGGCGTCCGGTTCTTCTACGCCACCGATCCGGCGCTCCGGCATCTGAGCAGGCCGAAACTCGGTGACCTCAAGGACACCGCGGCCCGCGGCGTCACCCCGGCCATCAGCCACGTCAACCGGAAGATCGCCGCCTACTACTCGCCGCGGTACCACCCCTCCCGGGAGGGCTCCACCGAGCAGGCCGTCGCCTATCTCGCCTCCTCCCCCGCGGCCCAGGCCGCCGAGCACGGACACCACGCCTGATGCCCAAGCTCCCCGCCGAACTGCGCGGCCGGGGCGGCCCCGACGCGCTCATGGCCGCCGTCGGGCGCTTCTCCGACCTCATGACGCCGCTCCTGGGCCTCACCGCCCGCGGACGCCGCCCCGCGGGGCCCGTCGACCGCTCCCTCCAGGTCGTCGTGACCTCGGTGCGGGCCGAGGCCGACGGCGTCGTGTCGGTCCGCCTCGCCGACCTCGCCGGGCGTCCGCTCCCCGGCTGGCAGCCCGGCTGCCATCTCGACGTCCATCTGCCTTCCGGACGGGTCCGCCAGTACTCGCTGTGCGGCGATCCCCGCGACCGGACCGCCTACCGGATCGCCGTCCGCCTCATCGAGGACGGCGGCGGAGGGTCGAGGGAGGTCCACGCCCTCGCCGAGGGGCGCAGGCTCACGGTCTCGCCGCCGCGCAACGCCTTCCCGCTGGCCGTGACCGCCCGGCATGTGTTCGTCGCCGGCGGCATCGGGATCACCCCGATCCTGCCGATGGTCCAGGCCGCGGCCCGCCGCGGCGCCGACTGGCACCTGCTCTACCTCGGCCGGACGGCCGCCGCGCTGCCCTTCCTGGACGAGCTCGCGCCGCACGGCGACCGGGTGACCGTGCGCACCGACGACCTCGGCGGCCCGCCCTCCGCCGCGCTCCTGCCCGACGTCACCGGAGCCACCGTCCACGCCTGCGGCCCCGCCCCCCTCATCGGCCTGGTCAGGGACGCCGTCCGCGGCCGTGCCCTGTCCTTCCACTCCGAGCGGTTCACCCCCGCCCCCGTGGTCGGCGGGCGCCCCTTCGAGGTGCGCCTGGCCCGCCAGAACGTCACCGTGCACGTCCCGGCCGGCCGCACCGCCCTGGACGCCATCCGCGACGCCGTCCCCGACGTGGCCTACTCCTGCCGCCAGGGTTTCTGCGGGACGTGCCGGGTGAGGGTCCTGGGCGGCGAGCCCGACCACCGTGACAACGCCCTGACAGACGACGAACGCCGAAGTGAGATGATGATCTGCGTGTCGCGGGCCACCGGCCTCGACCTCACCCTCGACCTGTAATCTCCCCCCACCAGGATCCGCGGCGCGAGCGGACCCGAGCAGAGCCGCCCGGCGATCAGAACCTCCGGCGATTCAGAGACAAGGCATTCATGGCGTCCACGACCGACAACCGCCCGCGCCGCATGGCCCCTGAGGACCGCAAGCAGGCCCTCATCGACTCCGCCCTCGAGCTGTTCGGCAAGGACACCCCCGAGCGGGTCACCATGGAGGACGTCGCCGCGCACGCCGAGGTCTCCCGCGCCCTGGTCTACCGCTACTTCTCCAACATCGAGGAGATCTACGTCGCGGCCCTGCGCACGGCCGTCGACGACCTCGTCGCACGCCTCCAGCGCCAGCGCGAGGGCGATCTCCTCGACCAGCTCGAGGCGACCATCGGCGAGTTCGTGAGCTTCGCCGAGGAGCGCGCCGCCGGATACATCGCCCTGCTGCGCAGTGGTTCGGTCATCGCCACCTCGGAGACCGCGGCCCTGGTCGACGAGGTCAGGCACGCGGCCGTCGCGGAGGTCCTGGCGCGGCTGGAGATCGCCGACCCCAGCCCGTTCCTGCTGCTCACCCTGCGCTGTTGGGTCGCGGTCTGCGAGGGGGCCCTGCTGACCTGGCTCCAGGAGCGCACCCTGGCCAAGGAGGCGCTCGTCCCCTGGCTGTCCGGCCAGCTCGTGGCCATGGTCGCCGCCACCGCGGGCCATGATCCGGCCGTCGCCGACTTCATCGCCAAGCTGGGCCGCGACCAGCCCTGAGCGCGGGCGGGCTCAGCCCTCCAGGGCCTCGCGCATGGCCCGGAACTTCGTCTGGGTCTCGGCCAGCTCCGCCTCCGGCACCGACTCGGCGACGATCCCGCAGCCCGCGAACAGCCGGGCCCGGTTCCCCTCGAGCTGGGCGCAGCGCAGCGCGATCCCCCACTCGCCGTCGCCGCGGGCGTCCACCCAGCCCACCGGTCCGGCGTATCGGGCACGGTCCATGACCTCGAGCTCCCGGATCAGGTCCAGGGCCACGTCGGTCGGGGTGCCGCCCACCGCCGGGGTCGGGTGCAGGGCCGCCAGGACGTCCAGGACCGAACGCTCGCTGTTCAGCCTGCCGCGCACCGGCGTGGCCAGATGCTGGAGGTTGGCCAGCCGCAGCAGTTCCGGTGAGTCGGGCAGGTCCAGGGAGTCGCACAGCGGGGTGAGGGCCTCCCGGACCATCGTGGCGGCGTAGGCGTGCTCGTCGAGGTCCTTGCGCGAGTGCAGCAGCCGGTCGGCCAGCACCTCGTCCTCGGCCGCGTCACGGCCTCTGGGGGTCGTGCCCGCCAGCACCAGGGACTCGATGGTCTCCTCCGACCGGCGCACCAGCAGCTCCGGAGTGGCGCCCACGAGGCCGTCGACGGCGAAGGTGTAGCAGGCGGGGAAGCGGTCCGACAGGCGTCTGAGCAGCACGCGGGCGTCCAGCGGCTGCCGTGATTCGGCCCACAGGTCGCGGGCCAGGACGACCTTGCCCAGCCGTCCCTCCCTGATCCGCTCGACGGCGGCGCCGACCGCGCTCCCCCACTCGGGGGCCGACAGGGTGCCGTCGGTCCAGCCGATCCCCTCCGGCTCCACCAGGGGACGGACCAGGGTCAGGGCCTCGGGCTCGCCGATCGTGGTCAGCCAGGCCCGCCCGTCGCGCCAGCCCAGGACGGTCCGCGGGACGATCAGGACGCTGTCGGAGCTCTTGGCGTCGAAACCGAAGGCCCCGAACGCGACGGGACCCGACCCGGGGACCCTCAGCGGATCATGGACCTCGGCCGCGGCGAAGATCGCCTCCAGCCTGCGCCCGGCCCAGGCGAACCTGTCGTCGCCGCCGGGAACGGCGATCCTGACCGCCTCACCCCAGCCGACCAGCCCCTCGTCACCCCGAATCCACGCGAGCGCGGACGGGTGCGGCAGACGTCCGATCAGATCGACCGGGCCCGCCACCGGTACCGTCCGGACCACCAGCCGTTCCGAGGCTCCCAGGGCAACACTCACACCCCCACAGTACCGAAGAGTTGAACCCGTTCAAAAGGCCGCCCTGCCGTGATCTAGATGATACTGCCCGGGAACCCAGCGGGTAGGCTCCCGATCATGAGCGAGCACAACCGCTGGATCTCCCTCGAAGGCGCCGTCAACGTCCGCGACCTCGGCGGACTCCCCACCCACGACGGGGCCGTCACCCGGCCGGGACATCTCTACCGCTCCGACAACCTCCAGGGCCTCACCCCCGCCGACGTCGCCCTTCTCACCGGCGCCAAGGGCCTCGGCCACGTGATCGACCTTCGCAGCAACGCCGAGGTCCGGCTCGAGGGCCCGGGACCGCTGGTCGGCCACCCCGGCGTCGTCCACCACCACCTGTCGCTGTTCGCCGAGGCCGGCCGGATGACCGACGTCGACGCCGACCCCGAGGCCGCCGCGGACGTCGACAAGGTCCTCCCCTGGCAGCGACGTCCCGCCGACGGCGGCCGCACCCATCGCTCCGTCGGCTTCTACCACGCCTACCTGCGCGACCGCCCTGACTCGATCATCGACGCCCTGCGCGTCATCGCCCACGAGGACCGCGCCTCGATCGTCCACTGCGCCGCCGGGAAGGACCGCACCGGCGTCGTCGTCGCGCTCGCCCTCGGCATCGCGGGCGTCACCCGGCCTGCCATCGTCGCCGACTACGCCGCCACCGGTGAGCGGATCTCCGCCATCCTCGCCCGGCTCAAGGCGAGCCCCACCTACTCCGCCGACCTCGACAAGCGCCCGGACGACAGCCACATCCCGCATGCGTCGATCATGGAGAAGTTCCTCGCCGGCCTCGACGAGGAACACGGCGGCCCCGCCCGCTGGCTGACCGCGCAGGGCTGGACCGACGACGACACCGCCGCCCTGCGCTCCCGCCTGCTCTGAAAACCAGGTGCGCGGACGATCTTCTCGAACGGATACTCGGAGCCACATCCGGTAGTCCACACGAGGAAGACAGGCACGCTCATGGTCGGCACAACGCGCAAGCTCGCCACCGTCCGCAACATCGGCATCATGGCCCACATCGACGCCGGCAAGACGACGACCACCGAGCGGATCCTGTACTACACCGGCGTCTCCCACAAGATCGGTGAGGTCCACGACGGCACCACGACCATGGACTACACCAAGCAGGAACGCGACCACGGCATCACCATCACGAGCGCCGCGGTCACCTGCCACTGGAACCTGGACGGCACCGAGCACGCCATCACCCTGCTCGACACCCCGGGCCACGTCGACTTCACCATCGAGGTCGAACGCTGCCTGCGGGTGCTCGACGGGGCCGTGGCCGTGTTCGACGGCGTCGCCGGGGTCGAGCCGCAGTCCGAGACGGTGTGGCGCCAGGCCGACCGGTACGGCGTTCCCCGGATCTGCTTCGTCAACAAGCTCGACAGGACGGGCGCCGACTTCCACGCGTGCCTCGCCACCATCGAGGAGCGCCTGGGAGCCGTGCCCCTGGTGGTCCAGCTGCCCATCGGGGCCGAAGCGGGTTTCCGCGGGGTCGTCGACCTCGTCGCCATGACCGCGCTCGTCTGGTCGCCAGACACGCCCCTCGGCGCGGCCTACACCACGAGCGCGATCCCGGCCGAGCTCGCCGAGACGGCCACGCGCTGGCGTTCGCGCCTCGTGGAGACCCTCGCCGACCACGACGAACCCACCCTGCACGCCTATCTCGACGGGCGGGCCCTCTCCGCGGACGAGCTGCACGCCGCCATCCGGCGCGCCACGCTCTCCCGCGAGGGATCCACCGTCACACCCGTCCTGTGCGGCACCGCGTTCAAGAACAAGGGCGTCCAGCCCCTGCTCGACGCGATCGTCCGCTACCTGCCCTCACCCGAGGACGCCGGAGCCACCGAGGGACCGCTGAGCGCCCTGGCCTTCAAGGTCGCGACCGACCAGCACCTCGGGAAGCTCACCTTCGTGCGCGTCTACACCGGACGCCTCGAGACCGGCGCGACCGTCCTCAACCCGGTGAAGGGCGGGAAGGAACGGATCAGCAAGCTCTACCGCATGCGCGCCGACAAACGAGAGGAGATCACCACGGCTCAGGCGGGCGACATCGTCGCGGTCGCCGGGCTCAAGCGGACGACCACCGGCGAGACCCTCTGCGACGAGCGGCACCCGGTCGTGCTGGAGTCCATGGACTTCCCCGACCCGGTGCTCGAGGTCGCCGTCGAACCCCGTTCCCAGGCCGACCACGACCGTCTCGGCAGCGCGCTCCAGCGGCTCGCCGAGGAGGACCCCTCCTTCCGGATCCGCACCGACGCCGCCACCGGGCAGACCGTCCTCGGCGGGATGGGCGAACTCCATCTGGAGATCCTCGTGGAGCGGATGAAGGACGAGTTCGGCGTCGAGGCGGCCGTCGGGCGTCCGCGCGTCGCCTACCGGGAGACCATCGCCCGCAGGGCCGAGGACGTCACCTTCACCCACCGCAAGCAGACGGGAGGCAAGGGGCAGTACGCGAGGGTCAGGCTCACGCTCGAACCCCTCGCCGACGCACCGTACGAGTTCGTGAACAAGGTCACCGGCGGCCGGATCCCGAGGGAGTTCATCCCCTCGGTCGATCTCGGCTGCCAGGACGCCCTGCGCTCGGGCGTCCTGGCCGGGCACGAGATGACGGGCGTGCGCGTCATCCTCACCGACGGCGACTTCCACGTCATCGACTCCTCGGAGCTGGCCTTCCGGCTCGCCGGCGCCCAGGCCTTCAGGGAGGCCGCGGCGCAGGCGGGCCCGGTCCTGCTCGAACCGGTGATGGCCGTCGAGGTCACCACCCCCGAGGAGCATCTCGGCGACGTGATCGGCGACATCAATGCCCGGCGCGGTCAGGTCAGGGCTCTGTCCGAGCGTTCCGGGGCGCGGATCGTCGAGGCGAGCGTCCCGCTGGCGGAGATGTTCGGCTACGTCGGCGACCTGCGCGGCCGCACTTCGGGCCGCGCGGGTTACACGATGCGGTTCGAGACCTACGAGCCGGTCCCGCGAGCGCTCTGGTAGCGGGATTCAGAGGTTCATGGAGGTGAAGAGCAGGGGGAGCGCGGCGTGCATCTCACGCTGCCAGTACGACCAGGCGTGGGTGCCGGGCGCGTAGAAATGCGCGGTCACGGGCACGCCCGCTCCCCTCAGCCGGGCCACGACGGCCTTGGACTCCAGGTCGACGGTCCGCTCCACCACGTCGGTCAGCAGACCGCCCGTCCCGTCTCCCGAGGAGATGAACAGGGCGGCACCTCGCAGCCTCAGGGCCTGCTCGTAGGGGTCGTTGCGGACCCAGATGGCGCGCTGGGCCGGGATCTCGGGGTCGCCCCACACCCGGGTCCAGTCCGCCCAGCAGGCCAGGCCCGGCTTGTCGTATCCGCCGTCCCCGAGCCCCGAGTGCAGCGGATCGAGATTGCCGCTGAAGGAGGCCGCGCCGCGGAAGAACCCCGGGTGCGCGGCCGTCAGCTTCAGCGCGCCGAGCCCGCCCATCGAGTTGCCCGCCACCGCCCGCACCGCGGACGCCCGGTAGCCGCGCTCCAGGATCTGCGCGACGTCCTCGGTCAGGTAGGTCTCCCATCGCGGCGCCCCGCCCGAGCCGTGGTTCCACCAGTCGCTGTAGGCGCTGCACCACGAGGTGTCCGGCAGGACCACGATGGCGTCCCGGCCGGCCGTGGCGTCCTTCAGGTCCGTCTTGTCCGACCAGGAGCGGTAGTCGTCGAACCCGCCGTGCAGGAACCACAGGGTCGGCCAGGTCCGGTCGGCCGTCGCCGACCAGCCCGGCGGGAGCAGCAGACGCACCGTCCGGCGGCCTCCATCGACGTTCGGCGAGACGATCGTCAGATCGAGGGTTCGGCTATCCAGGCGGCTGGAGCCAGCCACGTACGCCCCCGATTCTGCGGCGAGAGCGCGGCCAGGGGAGGCGAGTCCCACGAAGAAGAGCATGACGGTCAGCACGAAGCCGAGGATGCGCCGCACGGCAACCCCCTGGAAGGCAATGTCCTATACCGGACATATGCCCCACAGAGGGACAAATTACGCTTTTCTAGAGGATTGCCTTGACCGCGCTCTGCGCCGCCTGCCGCATCCGGGCGTGGAGTGCGGCGTTCGCCTCACGGTCGGTCCGCGCCTCGATGATGCGCAGGCCGTCACCCGACAGGGCGCGCGCCAGCCCCGAAGCCGCCTCCAGCCGCGTGTACGGCACCCCGTGCGCCGCCGCCAGCATCTCCAGGTTCACCCCGTGCGGCGTGCCGAAGACCCGCTCGAACGGGCCCCGCAGCGACGCCTGGGGCAGCAGCGAGAAGATCCCCCCGCCGTCGTTGTTCACCACGACCAGGGCCAGGTCGGGACGCCGCTCGTACGGGCCCACCACCAGGCCGTTCTGGTCGTGCAGGAACGACAGATCCCCCAGCAGCGCGTACGACCTGCCCGAATGCCCCAGTGCCATCCCCATCGCGGTCGACACCAGCCCGTCGATGCCGCTCGCACCCCGGTTGGCCAGGATCCGCAGCCCGCGCCGCGGCCGCATCGTCTGGTCCAGATCGCGGATCGGCATGCTCGCCGCCGTGAACAGCAGCGATCCCCCCGGCACCGTCGCCACGAGGTCGCGGGCCAGCCGCGGCTCGCTCACCTCGTCGGACTCGTCCAGCACCTCGTCGACCGCCGCGGCGGCCGCCTGGTCGGCCGACCGCCACGACTTCAGCCAGCCGTCGTCGCCCGACACGACCGGGATCTCGACCTCCTGGGCCACCTGCGTCGCCGACCGCATCGGGTCGGCCCACCGCGACAGCGAGGGCGTCACCACGATGTGCTGCCGCGCCCGCCGCAGCATCGACATCAGCGGCTTCGACAGGCCCGGCTTTCCGAGCGTCACCACCACCTCCGGCTCGTGCCGCTCGGCGAACTCCGGCACCCCCAGCAGGAAATGGTGCGACGACATCGCGTGGTCGCCGTACCGGGCGTTCCCGATCGGCTCCGACAGCACCGGCCAGCCCGCCATCGACGCGGCCGCCACGTACCGCTTGACGTTCAGCGCGCCGTCACCGACGACCAGCACCCCGCGCCGCGTCGGCGGCACGTGCAGCACCGAGCCCGCCGACGGGCCGCGCACCTTGGTCCACGCCGACGCGCCGCTGCCGGTGAGGGGCTCGCACCACGTGTCGTCCCCGCTGGGGATCAGCGGCTCGCGGAAGGCCACGTTCAGATGGACGGGACCGGGATCGGGCACCAGCGACATCCCGAACGCCCGGCTCACCATCGACCGCCAGTAGGCGACCATCCCCGGCCGCTCCTCCGGCACCCCGACCTCGGCCACCCAGCGCACCGACGACCCGTAGAGCTTCACCTGGTCGATGGTCTGGTTGGCGCCCGTCCCCCGCAGCTCCGGCGGACGGTCGGCGGTCAGCACCAGCAGCGGCACCCCCGACTCCGACGCCTCGATGACGGCCGGATGGAAGTTCGCCGCCGCCGTCCCCGAAGTGCACACCAGCACGACCGGGCGGCCCGTCCGTTTCGCCAGCCCCAGCGCCAGGAACGACGCCGACCGCTCGTCGATCCGCACGTGCAGCCGCAGCCGGTCGGCGCGCTCCGCCTCGTCCAGGGCGAGCGCCAGCGGCGCCGACCGGGAACCGGGCGCGAGCACCACGTCGGTCGTTCCGCACCGCAGCAGCTCGTCCACCAGGACCGTCGCCAGCGCCGTCGCCGGATTCATGCACTCCCCCGTCTTATCTGCCGTGGCCGTCGGCCTGCTCGGCCCGCAGCCGCCAGCCTTCCGCATCCACCTCGAACCGCGCCAGCGCCGCCTCGTCCACCGAGGGACGGCGCACCGCGATCATTCCGTCCTCGACCGTCAGCGGATCGGCCGCGACGTCGCCCTCCAGCAGCTGGAGGGTCGCCAGGCCGCACGCGTAGGGCAGCACCGGCAGCGCCGCGGCCAGAGCCAGCCCCGCCGCCAGGCCCACCGAGGTCTCCACCGCGCTCGACACGACGACCGGAAGCCCGATCTGCTCGGCGACCTCCAGGGCGGCCGCCACCCCTCCGAGCGGCTGGACCTTGAGCACCGCGATGTCGGCGGCCTCGGCCTTCCGCACCAGGAACGGATCCTCCGCCCGGCGGATCGACTCGTCCGCGGCGACCGGCACGTCCACCCGGCGCCGCACCAGAGCGAGCTCCTCCACCGTGGCACACGGCTGCTCCACGTACTCCAGATCGAAACGATTCAGCATCCCGATCATCCGGACCGCCGTGTCGACGTCCCAGCCGCCGTTCACGTCGATCCGCACCCGGCCGCCCGGGCCGAGGGCGTCGCGGACGGCCTCCACCCGTTCGAGGTCCTCGCGGTGGTCCTGGCCGCGCTCGGCGACCTTCACCTTCGCCGTCCGGCACCCCGAGCTCGCCAGCACGATCTCCCGCGCCCGCCCGGGCCCCACGGCGGGGACCGTCACGTTCACCGGGATCCGGTCGCGGAGCGGCTCGGGAAAGCCCGTGAAGGCCGCCTCCCGCGCCGCCGCCAGCCACCGCGCCGCCTCGGCGGGCCCGTACTCGGCGAAGGGCGAGAACTCGCCCCATCCGGCCGGGCCCTCGATCAGCGCGCCGTCCCGCCGCGTCAGCCCGCGGAAGCGGGTGCGCATCGGGATGGAGAACGCCCGCATCAGCTGTACCAGGGATAGGGCGACCAGTCGGGGTCGCGCTTCTCCAGGAACTGGTCGCGGCCCTCGGCCGCCTCGGCCGTCCCGTAGGCCAGCCGCGTGGCCTCGCCGGCGAACACCTGCTGCCCGACCAGTCCGTCGTCGATCAGGTTGAAGGAGAACTTCAGCATCCGCTGCGCCGTCGGCGACTTACCGTTGATCTTGCGTGCCCACTCGAGCGCGACCTTCTCCAGGTCGGCGTGCGGGACGACCGCGTTCACCATGCCCATGCGATGGGCGTCCTCGGCGGTGTAGGTGTCGCCCAGGAAGAAGATCTCCCGGGCGAACTTCTGCCCCACCTGACGCGCCAGGTACGCCGAGCCGAAACCGCCGTCGAAGCTCGCCACGTCCGCGTCGGTCTGCTTGAACCGCGCGTGCTCCCGGCTGGCCAGCGTCAGGTCGGCCACCACGTGCAGGCTGTGCCCGCCGCCCGCCGCCCAGCCCGGCACCAGGCAGATGACGATCTTGCCCATGAACCGGATCAGCCGCTGCACCTCGAGGATGTGCAGCCGGCCCGCCCGTGCGGGGTCGATGCCCGCCGCCGTGTCGGTCTCGGAGTACTTGTAGCCGTCCTTGCCGCGAATCCGCTGGTCACCGCCGGAGCAGAACGACCACTTGCCGTCCTTGGGCGAGGGCCCGTTCCCGGTGAGGAGGATCACCCCGACGTCCCCGGTCAGGCGCGCGTGGTCCAGCGCCCGGTACAGCTCGTCGACCGTGTGCGGCCTGAAGGCGTTCAGCACCTCGGGGCGGTTGAACGCGATCCGCACCGTGCCCTGGTCCACCGCGCGGTGGTAGGTGATGTCGGTGAAGTCGAACCCTTCGACTTCCTTCCACGCGTCAGCGTCGAACAACTCAGAGACCATCCCCCTATTCAAGCGCCTTCCCGGAACGCCTCAGGCCACGGGTAGCCTGATCATCGTCATGAGAAGCGTCCACGCCGTCGTCCTGCCGCCCGGTCCTCGCCTCCTCGCGCGACTCGAAGCCGCGCTGGACGGCACCGGCCCCGCCCTGTGCCCGCTCCCGCCCGGTCTGCCGGAGGCCGCGTACAGCGCCCTCCTGGACGCGCTGAAACCGGCCGCCGTCGAGGACGAGTCGGGCGTGTCGCCGAGGCACGGAGCCGTCCCCACCGACGCCGCCGTCCTCATCGCGACCTCGGGGTCCACCGGAGTCCCCAAGATCGTCGAACTCTCCCCCGACGCCCTCAAGTCCTCCGCCCACGCGACGCTCGACCGGGTCGGCTCGCCGGGCTCCCGCTGGCTTTGCTGCCTGCCCACCAGCCACATCGCCGGAATCCAGGTCCTGGTCAGAGCCCTGCTCGCGGGCACCGAACCGGTCATCCACCCCGCCTTCGACCTGGAGTCCGTCGCCGCGGCGGGGAACGTCCACGTCTCCCTCGTCCCGACCCAGCTCCACCGCCTCCTCGACGCCGGCGCCGACCTGTCCGCCTTCGCCTCGATCCTGCTCGGCGGGGCGGCCGCCTCCCCAGCGCTGCTGGAGCGGGCCGCCGGACGCGGGGCCCGGCTCTTCACGACCTACGGGATGAGCGAGACCTGCGGCGGCTGCGTCTACGACGGGGTGCCCCTGGACGGCGTCCGGGTCTCCCTCGCCGCCGACGGCCGGATCCGTCTCGCCGGACCGGCCCTGTTCTCCCGTTACCGCCTCGCCCCCGCCCTCACCGCGTCCTCCTTCGACGGTGGCTGGTTCGTCACCGGGGACCTCGGCGAGCTCACCGGCGACGGGCGGCTCCGGGTCAGGGGCCGGGCGGACGACGTCATCAACACCGGCGGGGAGAAGGTCGTCGCGGGCGAGGTCGCCGCCGTCATCGGCCGGCATCCGGCGGTCCGGGACGTCGTCGTGGTCGGCCGCGACGACCCCGAGTGGGGCCAGCGCGTCACCGCGGTCGTCGTCGCCTCCGCGCCCCTCACCCTCGAGGAGGTCCGCGCCCACGTCAGGGAGGCGCTGCCCGCGCACGCCGCCCCCCGCGAACTCGACCTGCGCACCGAACTGCCGCTGCTGCCCTCCGGCAAGCCCGACCGCGAACGGCTCCGCCGGCCGTGAACGGCACGTGCCCGGCCCTGCTGGAGTGGGCCGCGCAGGGCGACCACACGGTGCACCGCTCCGGCGGGGCCGTGGCCGTCTCCGTGTCCGGCCTCGTGCGCCACGACCGGATCGCCGTCGAGGGGCCCGTGCCCGCCGTCCGGAAGCTCGTCGCCGAGATCGCCCGGCCCGGGTACCGGCTGCTGGGTGAAGCCGCCCTGATCGCCGAGGCGTTCGGCGCCGACCCCGCCTGGACCCTCACCCCCTCCTGGAGCTGGATGACGACCGGTGGGCCCGTCAGCCCGCCCGGCGCTGCCCGATGGCTGGACGAGAGCGCGTGGCCCGAGGTCGAGGCCCTGCTCGAACTCGCCTTCCCCGACTCCTACACCTGGCCCGGCATGAACCGCGTGAGGCGCTGGGCCGGCATCCGCGACCGCGACGGCTCCCTCGTCGCGACGGCCGCCGACGGGCCCTCCGCGCCCACCGTGGGCTACCTCGCGGGCGTCGCCGTCCATCCCGCGCACCGCGGCACGGGGCTGGCCGGGCGGATCTGCGGATTCGCCGCCCGCGAGCTGGCCTCGGCGCACGGCACCGTCGCCCTCATGGTCGACGACTGGAACACCACCGCCATCGGCCTCTACGAGCGTCTCGGCTTCACCGGCAGGTCCGCGATCCGGGCGGCGATTCCGGCGGCCGGGAACCTCCGGGACCCCTGAGGCGTTGGAGGATCTGCCGTCACCTCCGTGGCGGCTGCGCCGGCCGTCACAGCCGCCGAGGTGAACCCGCGGCGGTGACGGCACGTCTCATCTCTGTCGGTCATCCGGCGGCGCGTGCCCGCCCTCACCGGCCGGAAGACGGCCGCCGGCCCGCCGAAGCCCCGGCGCACCATGTTTCACCTTCGCCAGACCGGTCACGGATGACCGGTCCGACGCGCGCACAACGGCCGCCGCCTTTACAAAGTAAGTTCTCGTCCGACGGGACCGAAGGCCCAAAAAACGGACAGCCCGGAATAGGGCTACAAGTCAAGATTCCGCTGGTCGGGAACAAGCTGGACAGGATCGACCGTTTCGGATAGTGCGCACCGAAATTGAACCGCAGAAGGGAAGGACCGCCCCATGCCTCGCAAGGCCGCAGCGACGTCCGCCTCGGAACAGCCCGCAGACCGGGGCGCCGAGGCGTCCGGCAGCGCGCATCTCGACGAGTTGCTGACGCTCGGCCGATCCCGGGGACATCTCTCCCTGGCGGAGGTCCGCCAGGCGTTCGAAGAGGCCGGGATTACCCCGGCCCAGGGGCGCTCGCTGCTCAAGGAGCTCGCGGAGTGCGGCGTCAGCCTCGCCGACACCGCCGAGACCACCCCCAAGGCAGCCCCCAGGGCCCCGGCGGCCCGCAAGCCCGCGGCCGGGAAGACGGCCGCCGCCAAGGCGTCCCCCGTCACCCGGACGACCGCCTCGGCGCGCGCCGATGCCAAGGCCGTCATCGAAGGAGGCGAAGCCTTGTCCCCCACCGCGACCAAGGCCCGCAGAACCGCGACCAAGAAGACCACCGCCAAGACCGCCGCCCCCGCCGAGGAGACGCCGGTCAAGGCCGCCAAGGGCGAGCTCGGCGACGACGACTCCGACTTCGACCCCACGGCCGTCGAGGAGGAGGAGACCGAGGTCAGCACCAAGGACCTCGACGACAACACCTCGGTGATGGGCGACTCCGTCCACACCTACCTGAAGGCCATCGGACGCCGCCAGCTCCTCACCGCCGAGCAGGAGGTCGACCTCGCCAAGCGCATCGAGGCCGGCCTGTACGCCGAGTACAAGCTCGAGAACCCGCCCAAGCGCATGGCCGCCTCGACCCGCGAGGACCTCGAATGGGTCGTCGAGGACGGCAACCGGGCCAAGGCCCACATGCTCGAGGCCAACCTGCGGCTCGTCGTGTCCGTGGCCAAGAAGTACTCCGACCGCGGCCTGTCCCTGCTGGACGTCGTCCAGGAGGGCAACCTCGGGCTGATCCGCGCCGTCGAGAAGTTCGACTACAGCAAGGGCTACAAGTTCTCGACCTACGCGATGTGGTGGATCCGCCAGGCGATCCAGCGCGGCTTCGCCGACTCCGCGCGGACCATCCGGCTGCCCGTCCACGTCCTGGAGCTGCTGTCCAAGCTGTCCCGGGTCGAGCGCGACATGCACCAGCGGCTCGGCCGCGAACCCACCGACGAGGAACTGGCCGAGGAGATGGGCAAGAGCCCCGACCAGGTCCGCGAGCTCCTGCGCACCAGCCGACAGCCGATCAGCCTGGACTCCACCATCGGCGAGGACGGCGAGACCCGCATCGGCGACCTCATCGAGGACACCGACAGCCCCGAGGCCTCCGACCTGGTCGACCGCCAGCTCATGGCCGACCAGCTCCGCCGGGCCCTCGGCGTCCTGTCCCCGCGCGAAGCCAAGATCATGGCCATGCGCTTCGGCCTCTACGACGGCACCCCGCGCACCCTCGACGAGATCGGCAAGCACCTGGGCCTGACCCGGGAGCGCATCCGCCAGCTCGAGAAGGAGTCGCTCTCCAAGCTCCGCCACCCGAGCAACGCCCAGCCCCTGCTCGACTTCGCCGTCTAGGGCCTGTCTCGAAGTCGGCGCCCGTGGCGAGCGGCGTTCAGGTGCGTGCCCTGGAGGTGCGGAGGAGGGAGTCAGCCTGGTGTGGCTGGCGACCGACGACAGGATCTTGTGACGCCCCTGGTCAGAGGGCTTTTCGCTCTTGAGATCTGGGGTGGGGAGCCATTCGGGGAGCCAGGTGGTTCCGGGATGGCGTGGGAGAATGGGGGTGGTTCCTCGCAAGGGGAGCCGCCCCCTTCAAACGTGAGTGGGGGGACGGTCCTGGCAGACCGATCCCCCCAGTGACAGCCCGACCCACCCAGAGCATGAGCGGAAGGAACGTGTCATGTCGAAGATTACCGTAGGCGCCTATGAGGGGTCGATCTATCGGGAAGGCGCCGGGTGGACCGTCGCCCTGTCGCTGGGCTTCAAGCCGGACGGCACCCGGAACCGGATCAAGCGCAAGGGCCGCACCAGAGCCGAAGCCAAGGACCGGATCAAGCAGGCCGTCGCCGACATGGAAAAGGGCGTCAAGCGCGATCACGGCTACACGGTGGCGCGTGCGGTCAACGACCTGATCGAGACACTGGCGGCTGGCGGGCTGTCGGACGCCTCGATCGTGGGATATCGCTCCTATGCCGCAAACCACATCAGCAAGATAGGCGCGGTGAAGGTCGCTGACCTGACCCCGGACCAGGTCGAGAAATGGCTCATGACGCTTCGCGGAACGATGGCGAGCAGGACTCTGGGAATGATCCACGGCCTTCTCACACGGGCCCTCGACCGTGCCGCCCGATTCGACAAGGTAGACCGCAACGTGAGCCGTCTGGTCGCCACCCCGAAAGGCAAGAGCAAGGGACGTCCGTCCAAGTCGATGACCCTCGATCAGGCCAAGGCCGTTCTCGCGGAAGCGGCCAAGCCTGAGCACCGCTTCGGACCGTATGTGATCCTCGCCATTACGACCGGCCTGCGTACCGAGGAACTGCGTGCGCTCACGTGGGATGACGTGGACCTGACGACGGGCACGGTCTATGTGCTGCGCGCCGACCGCGAGGGAGGCGACACCAAGACCAAGAAGTCCCGGCGTGGTCTGGGTATCGCTCATACGGCCGTCTCAGCGCTCACGGCGCACAAGGCCCGGCAGGCAGGCGAAAAGCTCATCGCTGGCGAAGCATGGAAGAACAACGGTCTGGTGTTCGCCCGCCCGGACGGGAGCGGATACCGGAGCCAGACCGCCGCCTACCACTTCCGGAAAGTGCTGGCCGCCGCAGGCCTCAACGCCGACGAATGGACACCCCGCGAGACACGGCACTGTTTCGTCTCCATCATGAGCGACCAAGAAGTTCCGATCGAGGTCATTGCCGACCTGTGCGGCCACGCCTCTTCCGCTGTCACCAACGAGGTCTACCGCCATCAGCTCAAGCCGGTCCGCCGGGACGCCACAGCCCACATGGACCGCATTTTCGGCGCCGCCTAGCCCCGACCATCCGACAGAGCCGTTCAGCCGCCGAGAGGCAGACTGAACGGCTCGACGCTTTTGGGGAGCCGGTAGGTCCGCCGGGTCGACCCGACCAGGACATAAGACATTCCGCAGGCACCGACCCTCGCGAGGGCATAGTGACCAGGGGCAACGGGAAGGGTAGGGGTAGGGATGCGAGGAGAGCGAAGAACACCCCGTGCGCCACCCTCCAGAACACGCCGAGCCTCAGCGCTCACCGACTCCCGCCGAATCGCGAAGTGTCTAATCGGTCAAGTCCGATCAGACACTTCGCGCTTTCTCAAATCTGGACCTGTTTTAGAGTTTGCTCGCACCGATAGAGCCGGGCGCAGCTCATGCGCCGAAATTCCGTGATCCATCGTCAGTCTCATCAACAATGAGACGTCGTAGGCATTCAGCAGATAGCGACCGTTAACGACCACGTGGCGGATCAAGCCGTCGCGAGCCAGTTCCCTAAGAATCCTCGCGGATACATTGATGCTTTCTGCCGCAGTGCGAGGCGAGTAGATATAGCCGCCCAGGAGCCATTCCTCATCGGCCGCCATCGACTCGGGGTTCACCGCTCTTCCCCAGACGAATTCGCCCTTATCGCATCGATCTCCGCCCAAACGACCTTGCGGCCGTCGGTGGTGTGATAGAAGCCCCATCGCTTGGATAGTGCTTCAACGAGAAACAGGCCCCTCCCGTTCTCCGCGAGTTCTTCGCTCCCGTCTTGCAGTTTTGGCGTATCCAGGTCGGCGTCTTCGACTTCGACGACGAGTGACGGCGTCTTAAGTAGCGCCAGTCGCAGGGTGATTGTCTGGACTGGCTCGTCTCGCGGGCCTACAGCCTCGATAGTTCCGGTAGCTTTGATGGCGTTGCCGCATAGCTCACTGATCACAAACTCGGCCTTTTCGCACGTGTCCGTGCTTAGCTGCCACTTTTTAGCAGTGTGCTTCGCGAACACCCGAGCGAGCTTCGCCGCAGTGCCGACAGCAGCAAGGTCCATTCTGTTCGTGTCGATGGCGCCTGTGGGTTCCCTCACAGCAGCCACCTGCCCGCCCATGCCTTAAGATCTTTCACAGCCCGACTCCTATCGGGTCAGGCCCCGGAACCATCCCCGTGTTAGCGCACAGGGACCGGGGCCGTTCGCTTGGAACTTCCACTCCCATCAAAACCATTGCGCGTATACGCTCGGAAGTGGTGACACGGTGACTGGCTATCGGTCACCACCGAGTCACCAGTCACCACCGGGGAGACAGGCGGAGCGCATGACGACCTTCGGACATGAACTCAGAAGGCTCATGGCTGAGCGAGGCATGTCTCTTCGCGCTCTGGCCCGTGACTCGAACTATGACCATGGCGGTCTGTCCAAGGTCGCGCGTGATCTTCGGCCGCCAACGGTCGAGATGGCCCAGAGACTCGATGCGGTCTTCGGGACAGACGGCACTTTGACGGCACTCGTTGCCGCCCCTCAAAGCACCCAAATGGGGAGATGGCAGACTTCTGCCATGGATGAGGAACTCGAAGCCATCGACATCGCTCGGAGGGTCGGGGCCACTGATTGTGGCGAGTTGACCTTGGGGCACGTAGAGGCGATCTTCGACGACCTAGCCGTGAGCTATCACCGGTCCGACCCTGGCGAACTACTGGTCAGGATCATGACACAGCTCAAGTACATCTCTCGGCTGCTAGATGGCCGAAAGACCTTCAAAGAGCATCGCCGGTTGCTGGTGACTGGCGGTTGGCTCTCCCTGCTAGCAGCCACGTGTCATATCGATCTAGACCGTAAGGGTCCTGCTGCGGCGTTCCTCCGAACGGCGCGCTCTCTCGCTGAGGAAGCGGAGCATGACGAGATCATCGGCTGGTGCCTAGAGACACAGGCTTGGCAGCACCTCACCGAAGGCGACTACGTTCGTGCCGTTGCTCTCTCTCAGGCAGCACAGCACGTAGCCCCGAAAGACTCATCGGCCTACATCCAAGCCTCTGCCCAGGAGGGACGGGCTTGGGCTCGCATGGGCGACCGTGGCCGCACTCGCGCCTTGGTCGACCGGGTGACTGGGCTTGCTGCGGCGCTACCCGCTACCGAACGGCCTGAACACCACTACCGCTACGATCCGGCGAAGTCTGACGCCTACATCGCAACCACACTTGCATGGCTCGGAGATGTAGAAGCAGCACCGATCGCACGCCAGGTACTCGCACGCCTGATCGCTCCCTCTGACGGCACGCCACGACTTCGCCGTGCGGCCTCAGCGCGCCTAGACCTGTCCCTGGCTCTCATCGCGGGGGACGAGCCCGACGAAGCCGCTCACGAGACGATGACGGCCCTTGCGAGCGGTGTACTCGTGCCTAGCAACTACTGGAGAGCACAAGAGGTCATCAGCAAGGTTGAGGCGCGCGGACTGCCAGAGGCCCATGCCCTCAACGAGGCCTACCAAGGCCTACGCCGGTCGGCTCCCCGAGAACTCAGCTAGCCCCGTACGGGGAGCCATTCTGGGGAGCCAACCGCAGCAGACACCTACAAACGAGTCACGACCCGGACAGACTCGCTCAACACAAATCCCCTGGTAGACGCAACGCCTGCCGACACACAGCGACTGGCACAGACCGGCCATCATTGCCTGGCGACTGACGACAAGCCTTCAGGGTGCGTGCCTGGGCGTCGCGCAGTAGGGCAGTTGACTTCGAGACAGGCCCTAGGCGCCCGGAAGAGGGTCCGCGGGCCTGATCAGGGAGAAGTAGGCGCCGTGGGGGTCACCGACCACGGCGAGGCGGCCGAAGGGCGTGTCGCTGGGCGGGACCGACACGGTGCCGCCCAGCCGGGTGACGCGCTCGCAGGCCGCGTCGGTGTCGTCGGCCGCGAAGTACACCATCCAGTGCGGCGGGATCTCGGCGGGCCAGGCCTCGTTCATCTGGACCATGCCCGCGACGCGGCGGCCGTCGAGGGAGAAGGTCGTGTAGGTCGAGGTGCCGCCGGCGAACGGCGCGGTCTCCGCGCTCCAGCCGAAGACCGCGGAGTAGAAGGACCTGGCCGCGTCGATGTCGCGGCAGGCGAGCTCGCTCCAGCAGAAGGTGTCCCGATCACCGGCGAAGGCGGCCCCGGCGAAGCCCTCGGGCTGCCAGAGGCCGAAGACGGCCCCCATCGGGTCGGCGCAGACCGCCGCGGTGCCCCGCCCGGGCACGGGCTGGGGGTCGAGATGGACGTGCCCGCCCTGCTCCAGCACCGCCTTGCAGGCCCCGGCGGTGTCGGCGACGCTCACGTAGCCCGTCCAGACGGGCTGCCGCCCCTCGGCCAGCAGCGGCGTCACCGCGGCGACCTCGTGGCCCTCGGCGCCGCCGAGGGTGAACATCGTGTACCCGCCGGTCGCCGGGTCGGGAGGGGTGCGGGCGTCCCATCCGAACAGCCCCGCGTAGAAGGCCTTGGCCACCTCGACGTCGGGCGTGGCCAGCTCTGCCCAGCAGGGCGTTCCAGGCTGGTGGGAACTCATCTGGGGCATGGTCGGGTCCTCCCTGTGGCCGGTCACCCCCAGCTTAGGGAAGCTCACTGACGGTCCGCCGGGAAACCGGGATCAGGCCACCCTCGCCCCCGCGATCCCCTCGTCGAACCTGCGCAGCACCAGCCGGGCCAGCGCCGGGTGGGCGCCCAGCGGCGGAGCGGTGAAGTCGGCGCCCGCCGCCGCGAGCCTGCCGTGGAAGAACCCGGGCGCCAGCAGGTAGGACGCGATCGCCACGGTCCTGGCCCCCCGCTCCCGCATCTGGGCGACCACGTCCGCGAGCGCCGGTTCGGGGCCGCCCACGAAACCGAACGCCACCGGGCGCCCGATCCTGCGGCCGAGCTGCCGGGCGGCGTGCCTGACGTCGGCGACGCCCTCGGGCGAGGTCGATCCGGCGGCGCCCAGCACGACGGCGTCGGCCTCGACGCCCTCTCCCAGCCGCTCCACCAGCACGGACGTCAGCTCGGCATGGGGCCCGAGCGGCTGGACGACGACCGCGTCGGCCCCCGCCTCGGCCAGCTGCTTGGGGATGTCCACGTGCACGTGGTAGCCGCGGCCGAGCAGCAGCGGCACCACGACCAGCGACGGATATCCCAGCCGCCGCACCTCCTCGCCGATCGACGGCGAGGAGATCTCAGCGTAGGCCTCCCCGACGGCCAGCCACGGCCTCAGCTCCCTGACCAGGCCGAGCAGTTCTCCCGTCGTCCGCGCTCCGGCCGGATTCCTGGTCCCGTGAGCCACCCCGAGAAGGACCGTCATCGCGCCGGTTCTCGATCCCTCGCGGGGTCGCACGCCAGCCGGTAGCCGCGCTTGACGACCGTCTCGACGATCCCGCTCCTGCCGAGACCCCTGCGCAGCCGTGCCACCGCCATCTCGACGGCGTGCTCGTCGGCCTGCGGGCGGCCGTCCCTGATCCAGCCCGAGCCCGCCGCCACGACCCGCGAGGGCAGCACTCCGCACAGCTCGGCCCGGGACACGACATGGCCGGGACGCTTGGCCAGGGCGCGCAGGATCGCCATCGGGGCGGGCGCGATGGGCCGCAGCTGGCCGTCCAGGACGACGGCGTGGCCGCGCAGTTCGAGCGCGTGCCCGCGCACGTGCAGGCGCCGGGCCCTGCGCAGCGGCAGGTCCTCCACGATCGCCCGCACCAGCGCCCCGATCCTGGCCCGCTCGGGCTGGACGGTCGGCACCCCCCGCTCGGTCAGCGAGAAGGCCGTGACGGGTCCGACGCACGCCGCCACGACATGGGTGCGGAGCGCCTCGACGAGGGCGTCCTCGAGCCCGTCCTCGGCCGCGACGGCCAGCGTCGCCGCGACGGCGGGAGAGGAGGTGAAGGTGATCGCGTCGACGGTCCCCGCGACGGCCTGGCCGACCAGGCGCCGCAGCGGTGTCGAGTCGTCGGTCCTCGACCAGCGGTAGACCGGGACCTCGATCACCTCGCAGCCGCGCTCGCGGAGGGCGTCGGTGAACTCCGGCAGCGGCTCACCGTACAGCTGGACCGCGATCCTCATCCCCTCGAGCGGCCGCTCGAGCAGGTACTTCAGCACCTCGTCGCAGCTCTCCGACTCCGGCGACCACTCGTCGTGCAGCCCGGCCGATCGGATCGCTCCACGGGCCTTCGGGCCGCGGGCCAGGACCCTGACCCTGCCGAGCCGGCCGATGAGGTCGTCGCGCAGGCCCCAGCCGTCCGCGGTCTCCAGCCAGGCCCGGAAGCCGATGCCGGTGGTGACCACCACATAGTCGAGCGCCTTGTTGATGCAGTCCTCGGTGGCGTGGAGCAGTTCGGCGTCGTCCTGCAACGGCACCAGCCGGATCGCGGGAGCGTGCACCACACGCGCGCCCCGCCGCTCCAGAAGGGCCGCGAGCTCCTCATGTCTGCGAGCAGCCGTCACCCCGACCGCGAACCCCGCCAGCGGCTCGCTGTTCAGCACACCCGCCTGTTCGGTCACGCCATCACTTCCACTCGGTCTGCCATGGGGAGATACTGGAAACACCGCGTTTCCTGTCGGCGTCCCCTTTGTCACCCCTGTGTTAAAACACGCTCACGTCGAGACATCTTCGTTGTCGTCGCGTGACCATGGGGGCGGAGAATCCGGCGATCGACGCCCCGGACGGCGAAGCCCGCCGTGACGCTGTGTCACGACGGGCTCGCGGAAGACGACGGTAGAGACGCTACCGTTCCCTTCCAGTGGCCGGTTCGATCCCGGGGACCGGGCGGCCGCCGGTGACATCGTCGTCGGCGGGCAAGCCGGCGGCGCCGGTCGCAGGGCGGTTCCGGGAACGCTGGCGGCTCGCGGTCCTGAACCGCACCTTCCCCGTCGCGGGATCGAACCGCGACTCCGCTGGACGCCCGGCGGGGCGGGGCGTCCTCGCGGAGAACCCGCGGTCCAGGGGACCACGGGTCGCTGGTGGAACATGGGTGTTCATGCCGGTTCCACTCTAGCGGCCCTGCCGTGGACGTCGTCGGGCAGGCAGACGGTGTCCTCGCGCAGAACGTCGCTGAAGCGTGCCTCACCGACCCGCGAACCGTGCCGTGAGACCACCCTGACCCGGCCGCCCGATCCCACGTTCAGCCGCCCGGCCAGCACGGGATGCAGCTCGACGGCGGCGCGCGGCAGCCCGGGATCGCTGGTCAGGTGCAGCGGGTACTCGGAGTCGATGTGCTCGTCCGGGCCGCGGTGCTGGACGGGGGCGAACAGCGCCCGGCCGTCTCCGGTCGCGAACCGGTCGAGGAACGGGCGCGCCTCGTCGCCCGCGAGCTCGGCGAACACCTCCGCCGGGGTGCCGCTCCACGCGCCGGGAGCACCGAGGCGCCGGGCCAGTTCCGCGAGGACCCGGAGTTCGGCGGCCTCGTCGGCGACGGGGAGCACGATGTCGGCGCGGAGCGCGGTCTCCGAGAGCACCGAGTCCGCCACCACCAGCAGCTCGAGCTCGCTCAGCCGGGTCTCCAGGGCGGCGGCGCCGGAGGCCGCCCCCACCGGATCGGCGGCGAACAGCAGCAGGCCCCGGGGTCCCCCGTCCGCCCCCAGCATCCGCGGCGACCAGGCCGGCGGACGCTCCCCCGCCACCCGGCCGAAACCCGATCCCGCGACGCCCGGCAGGCCGAGCGCCAGCGCCAGGTTCACGAACGCGGTGACCTGATCGTCGTTCTCGTGGGTCGACAGCATGACGGTCCGTGTCCCGCCGGCCAGCAGCCGCACCGCCTCGCGCAGCGACGCCTCGGGCACCCCGGTGATCCGCTCCACCCGGGCGGTCCAGTAGCCGCGGGCCTGCTCCCGCACCCGGTCGAAGCCCGACGTCCGCTCGGCGATGTACTCCTCGTCCGCGAGGCCGTCCTCCACGACGAGCTGGAGCAGGCCGTTGGCGAGGGCCACGTCGGTGTCGGGGGTCAGCTGGAGATGGAGATCCGCGGCCCGGGCCAGCGGCGTCCTGCGCGGATCGGCGACGATCAGCGCGCCATGGGCGGACTCGAGACCGCCCCGCACGACCGCTCCGGGCTCCCCGCCCGCCACGAAGACCGTCCCGGCCGCGGTGAGGTCCGACAGCGGCCCGGGGAGCCCCCGGTCGAGCCCGAACGCCCGCGACACCGCGGACGGGCGCCGCGGGGCCAGTCCGAGCACGAGGGCGGCGAACTTGGCGTGCTGGTGGTCGAGTTCGGGGGTGGCGGGCGTGCCGGTGAACACCGCCGCCGACTCCCGCAGAGCGCCGAGCCGCCGCGCGACGGCGTCCAGCGCGGTGCCCCATCCCACCCGTTCCAGCGGGGCACCGAGATGCGGGCGCATCAGGGGCTCCGTCACCGGGGGCGGGAAGGCTCCCGACGTGACTCCGGGTGCGACTTTGCGGCCGGCCTCGGACATGTCCCGATCGTGTTCGGGCCCGATTTCGCCGGGCAGCGCCCTTTGTGACCTCGGTGTTAATTGACCCTCACCTCACGCTCGCCTGCGAGGAGAGAAAGGCCCCCTCTAAGGTCGAGGCATGGATCCCGAGTACCTCGCCACGCTGCCCAGGACCCGTGGCGCGGCAGCCGCGCTTCTCCTCGACGAACAGGACCGGATCCTCCTGGTCAAGCCCACCTACAAGGACGGCTGGTCGCTGCCCGGCGGCGTCATCGAACTCGGGGAGTCCCCGCTGGCGGCGTGCGTGCGCGAGTGCGCGGAGGAGCTCGGTCTGGTCCCCCGGCTCAACGGGATCCTCTGCTACGACTGGGCTCCGCCGACGGGCCCGGTCGACGCGACCAACGTGTGGGTGTTCGGCGGGATCGTCACCGCCGACGAGGTCGCCAGGATCGTCCTGCCCCCGGACGAGCTGTCCGCGCACCGGCTGGCCCGCCCGGACGAGCTCGGCGAGCTGCTGCCCCCGCACGTGGCCCGCCGGGTGACCGCCTGCCTGGACGCCGCAGGCCCCCTCTACCTCGAGAACGGCCTGCTTCCGACCTGCACGTCCGAGGCTTAGGTATGGAACGGCCCAGGTATGGAACGGCCCAGGTGTGGAACGGAGCCTAGACGGGCAGCTTGTCGTGCATCGTGTTCGCCCTGGCCGGGTCGGCCATGCGGGCGCAGTGCGCCGAGCAGTACCAGTGCCGGTCGACCTCGGTGCCGTGCCCGATGACGCGGCAGGAGCAGTGCTCGCAGATCGGCGCCAGCTTGGTGATCGCGCACTCGAAGCTGTCGAAGACGTGCACGACGCCCTGCGTGTGCACTTCGAACGCCAGCTCGTAGTCGTTGCTGCAGACTTCACACTTGGCCATGAGATTACCCCCCGGTTAGGCCCTGAGCTGGGCATACCCGGCGGGATCACGGATCAATCAGCGGCGTCTGCGGGCCCGTACGGGCTTGTCCTTGGTCCAGTCCTGCGACCGTCCGGAGGAGCGCAGAACCCGGATCCACGGGTCCGGCTCGACGGCGCCCAGCGGCAGGTGCGGGACGCCCCACGCCCAGGCTCCGATCAGCAGTTCGGGGTCCTCCGGCCGGTACTCCTCGCCGATCGACCGCGCCATGTCCCAGGCGTGCAGATGGAACTCGATGCAGGCGGCGCCGGCGTGGTCGCCGATGGTGAACTTGGTGCCGCGGTAGATCAGATGGGTGCGGTCCCAGGAGTCGGGGATCAGGTCGATGTAGGCGTCGGCCGACACCGTGAACGACATGATCCGCTCACGGCCGGACTCCGGCGGCAGGACGGCCAGCTCGGCGGCGTTCTGCCGGGACTGCTGCCGGATCAGCACGGCCGTCGCGGTGTCCTGGGCGAAGAGCTTGGCGACCCGGCTGTCGGGGGCGTCCTGCAGGTACTCGAGGTAGTTCTCCGCCACGCACCGCAGATGCCCGGCCAGATCGATGGCCTGCCATTCCGTGCAGGGGGTGACCGCTTCCCAGTCCTCGCAACGCGCCGCGAACTGCCGGATGGCCGCGACCCCGGCCCGGTAGGACTCCAGCACGCGGACACGGTCCGGCGGCCTGCGATCCAACTGATTCCCCCAAAATGCCCCGCTGAGCCGGTACCGCTGGCTCAGCCCCCTCGGTGCGTGCGGTGACCCTCCGCGATCGCGCAGGTCAGGTTCTCAGATGTCCGGCCGCTGTGCCACTTGACGGCCCAGCGTGCCGGAAACCCGATGGCCGGGCCTGCTGTCGAGGCGCGTCAGGCCCGGGAGAGCGCGCGGTAGCTCAGCTTGTGCGCCTCTCGGGCCGTCCGCAGACGGTCCAGCTCCTCACTGTACGGGCGAACGGCGGCCTTCGCCCGGGCCTTGCGACGAGCGATCTCGGACGCCCTGCTCACGCCGTAGGTCTTCGATCCCATCGCGACCCGCTCGGCCGCCTCCGCGACGCCGATCGCGGTCCGCATCTTGAGCTCGAGGTCGCCCGCGAGGGTCCGCTGCTCGGCGGCGGTGGCCCCGTCCGCCTGGGCCCGGCGCAGGGCGCCGTCCGCCGCGTCGACCTCGGCGAGGCGGTCCTGGTAGGTGGCCGCCAGTTTCTCGTCGGCGGCGAGCTGCTCGGCGACCTCGGGGCTGGTGCGACGGCCGAATGCCATGGGTGGTTCCCTTCTGCTGCACGTGATCTCGGGGAAGCCTACGCTTCCGGGTGACACACGGCACACCCGACCGGCTCGAATGCGCGCGGGCACCCGCCTTTACCTAGTAAGGTTCGATCATGAACCTGCGGGAGCCCGTCACCCGGGACCGGATCATCGAGGCCGCGCTGCACATCGTCGACGGTCAGGGGCTCGGCCGCCTGACCATGCGCCGGCTGGGAGACGCCCTCCAGGTCGAGGCGATGGCGATCTACCACCATCTGCCCCGCGGCAAGGAGGAGCTGCTGGACGGCCTGGTGGCCTATGTCGCGATCCTGCCCGCCGACACCCGTCCGCTGGGCGGGCCCGGCGGCGACGACTGGCGGGGCCGGCTCCGCACCTGGGCGGCGGCCTACCGGGCCCGGCTGGTCGAGCACGCGGGCGTCCTGCCGCTGCTGGTGACCCGCCGGAACCCGGCCGCGCTGGCCACGACGTCCCGTTCGGTCGGCGAGGTGCTGCGGCTGGCCGGGTTCCTCGAGTCCGCCGCCGTCCCCGCCGCCCACACGCTGCTGAGCTTCCTCATCGGCCACGCCGCCCTCGAGGTCCGCGGGCGTGAGGCGGGCGGGCCCGAGACCGTCGACTGGGACCGGCAGTTCGAGCAGGGCCTGGAGATCGTCCTGGCCGGGTCGCTCATGGTGTGATGAGGGCGGACTCCACCAGGAGGACCTCCAGCGAGGGCCCCGCCGACAGCCAGGTCATCGGCCGGTAGGGATCGAGCCGCCGGAACGCCTCGGGGACCGTCCCGGCGATCTGGTCGGCGTGCACGACGCACAGATGGTGCGCGGCCGTCCGGGTGAGGGCGCGACGGCCCTGTGCCCTGCCTCCGTCCAGGATGAGCGTTCCGGTCAGGGCGATCGCCGCGGCGCAGCCCGTCACCACCCCCTCGACGCCGCCGAGCTGGTCGGCGTCCAGGAGGGGGCCGTCGGCGAGCACCTCGATCCCCTGAAGGTCGGCCAGCCAGCCGTAGGGCAGGTCGCCGGGGACGGCGATCCGCTTGACCTGCCGGGCCCACAGCGTCGCCGCCACGGCCGTGGCCAGCTCGTCGGGGCCGACATGCCGGATCGCGACGCCGTGGTCGGCCACCCGCTCGGTGAACAGCGCCAGCACGTCGGCGCGCGACTCCTCCAGCCGGAGCGCGTACCCGCGCGGCACCTCGACCTCGCTCCCCCGCTCCGTCCCGAGCCCCTCGGTGATCCGCCGCAGGATCTCCGTCCGGCTCACCGGCCCCGCCACCAGGCACGGAACCCCTGGCGGGGCGGCGCGGGCAGGTCACGGGCCTCGGTCCACTTGCCGAACAGGCCGGGCAGGCGCTTGATCGTCCCGTTCCGGGACAGCACCCGGGCCCAGCGGGTGGTCTGGGCGAGCGCCTGCTCGTAGCGGCGGCCCTCGGACATGGTCCAGGCCAGGCTCCGCATCAGCGCCAGCTCCGGGGTCGGGACCGGCCTGCGGCGGCGCGACTCCACCACCCGGGCGCGCAGCATCACCAGCAGGCCCGGCAGGTCGATCCGGACCGGGCAGACATCCGCGCAGGCCCCGCACAGCGTGGAGGCGAACGGCAGCGACGCCCGGTGGGCGGGGCCGATCCCGTGCATGAGCGGGGTCAGGACCGCGCCGATCGGTCCCGGCAGCACTCCCCCGTAGGGTCCGGCGCCGACCCGCTCGTAGACCGGGCAGGCGCTGCTGCACGCCGTGCACCGGATGCAGGTCAGGGCCTCGCGGCCGAGCGGATCACCGAGCGCCCGCGTCCTTCCGTTGTCCAGCAGGACCAGATCGATCCCGGTCCACATCGTCGTCACCGGATTCATCCGGGATCCCCCGGCCGACCGCGGCCAGAGCTGGAGCAGCACCTCCAGATCGCGCCAGCGGGCCACGACCTGCTCGATCCCGGCGACGGCCACCAGGGCGCCCGCCGGGGCGGGATCGGCCAGGACGACGACCGTCCCGGTCTCGGCGACGAGGAAGTCCGCTCCCGTCACCGTGCACGCGGCCTCGGCCGGGTCTCCGCACGGCTCGAGGCCGATCTCGGCCAGGACGGCCCCGGCGAGCACCGCCCGGTCCGGTGCCAGCTCCTCGACGATCCGGCGGGCCGACGCCGCGTTCCCGGCCCAGCGCACCCGGCCGCCCGCCTCGGTGACCGCCGCCTCGAGGCCCGTCAGGAGCGCGTCGAGGTCGAGCAGGGCCCGCCGGCGGATCGCGCTTCCCGCGTCCCGCAGGGCCTCCCAGTCGGGCAGCTCGGCGACGGCGTCCGCCCGCCGGTCCCGCGCCGAGGCCGTCGCCAGCCGCAGGGCGCGCCGCATCCCGGTGTCGCGCAGGGCCTCCCCTGCGGCGACCGCGAACTTCTCGGTCACGAGCCCGCCCCCGCAAGGATCTCCGCCAGATGGACGGTCCGCACGCCCGACCGCAGCCGCGACAGCGCCCCGCCGATATGGGTCAGGCAGGACGTGTCGACGGCGCAGACGACGTCCGCTCCCGTGTCGCGCAGATGCCGCACCTTGTCGGCGACCATCGCCACCGACACGTCGGCGTTCTTCACCGCGAAGGTCCCGCCGAAGCCGCAGCACTCCTCGGCCCGGTCGAGATCGGCGAGCTCCATCCCGCGCACCTCGCGCAGCAGCCGCAGCGGCCGGTCGCCGAGCCCGAGCGCCCGCAGCGAATGGCAGGTCGGCTGGTAGGCGACCCGGTGCGGGAACACGGCCCCCACGTCCGTCACGCCCAGGACGTCGGTCAGGAACTCCGTGAACTCGTGCACCGGCGGCGGATCACCCCCGACGAGCCGCGGATAGGCGTTCCGGACGGTCGCCGCGCAGGACGCCGACGGCGTCACGATCGCGTCGTGTCCCGCGAACACCTCGCAGAACCGGCGGGCCAGCCCCTCGGCCTCCCGGTGGTACCCGGTGGTCCAGTGCATCTGCCCGCAGCAGGTCTGCGCGGGTTCGAACACCACCTCGTGCCCGAGCCGTTCGAGAACCGCGACGACCGATCTTCCGGTGCGCGGGAACAGCGCGTCGTTCACACACGAGACGAACAAAGCAACACGCATGCGGGCCCCTCCCCATGGGGAACCTCGTCATCGTAGGCCCGGGGAGGGTCTGTCCCGGGGGGAACGATCTCATCTCCACTTAATTAAGGTGACCGTTCCCCGAAGCCACGGCGTGTCAGGATCACACCCGTACCGATCAGGGGAAAGATTCACAACCTCCCCCAGGAGACGGGAAGCGTCCGCCACAACAGTCCCATCGGGCTATGTCGCGGGAGGCCGAACCGATGCACACTGGTCTCCGTCTAACGTGACAGAAGACACAGACCGAACGTCCCTACCAGAGCGAGAACCGGAGGCGCACGCCGATGTGCCCGCACCAGCCGCCCTGTCCCACGTCAGAGGAACCTGACCGCGACGCCGCACGGACCCTGGCCAGCCACCCCGAACAGGGGTGGAGCCTGCTGTGCAACGGAGTGGTCGTCTTCGACGACACCGGTGAGCTGCTGCCCAACGGGGGAATTGTCGCACCGCACCGACCGACGGACCTGCACGCCCCGTCCGCAGCCTGAACACCCAACAGGACTAGTCCATTCGGGTGATCTTCGAGGGCCCGAGAGCCCTCGAAGCCCCTGGCCTGTCTACTCCACCGAAGTCTCTCCGACACCGCGCACCGTCCAGGCGTCCAGCCACGGCCGCACGGCCGCCCCCACGGCGTCCGGATCCTTCCCGAGCTCATGTCGCTCACCGGGCAGGACCACCACGGCGGTGGCGTCCTTCTCGTCGGGCACCCCGAAGGGGTCCCGATCTCCGTTGACCACCACGACGGGGACCCCCGCCTCCCGCAGCTCCCCCGCACGCGACTTCTCCGGCCTGCCCGGGGGATGAAGCGGGAACGCCAGCGCCAGCACGCCCGCCGCGCCCACCTCCGCGGCGGTCCTGCACGCCACGCGCGCCCCGTTGCTGCGTCCGCCCTGCACGAGCGGCAGCGCGCCGTACTTCTCCCGCAGCACGGCGACGATCTCCACCCAGGCCGCGTCCTGCTTCACGGCCGAGCCCGGAGCCCTCCGCCCGGCGAGCCTGAACGGCTGCGTCACCCGCGCCACCATCCCGCCGAGCCCGAGCGCGACCTCCCGCACGGCCAGCAGATCCGCCGCCTCCACGCTCCCGTTCGACCCGTGCGTCAGCACCAGCAGGAACCCGGGTTCCCGCACCTCGTCGACGACTGCCTCCGCGGCCCCCGCCGCTGTGATGATCTCCACCACCCCATCGTCCCACCCTCCCTCTCCCGCACCGCGACCGCCGCGTCCATCTCCGCCATCCACCACGCGGGGCGTCTCGTCACGGAAGCCGATCCCGGAGAAGGATGCCCGAGCCGGGACCGGCCGTCCGGTCACGCTCCGCCGGAGGCGATGGCGGCGATGACGACCAGGAGGACGAACAGGACGATCATCGCTATGACGAAGGCGGGGAACTTGGCCTGGGCGCGGTCGGGGACCGGGAGCAGCGGGGGGAACGGGGCCGGTGGGGCGGGCGGGATCGTGTCCGGGCGGCTGACGGCCGCGACCTGCGGGATCTGGGGGACGGGGGGCCGGGCGGGGGCGCCGGGGCGGCGCGGGGCCGGGTTGAAGAGGTCCTGGCCGGGGCGGGCGCACCAGGGGCACGCCCTCAGGTGCGAGCCGTAGGTGTGGTGCGGCCGGGCCGTGCAGGTCCTGACCTTGTCCCACTCGCCGTCCAGGGCCTGGAGCCATTCGGCGGCCGCGGGACGTGCCGACGGGTCCTCGACGCCGGGGCCGAACGCGCGCCGGGCCAGGTCGAGCAGCGCCGGCGGGAGGACGGCGGGGTCGATGATGCCGCGCGGCACCGTCACGGCCTCCGGCCGGACCACGTAGGACGCGCTGTAGGCGATGTTGTCCTTCACGCTCGTGTCGGAGTCGCTGTCGTGGCGGACCCCGCCGAAGGGATGGTTGCCCGCGGTGAGCAGCTGGTAGATCAGGATCGCCAGCGCGAAGTCGTCGGTCGCCTCGGTGGCGGGGCCGCCCTTCTGCCGCTCCGGCGCGCAGTACTCCGGGGTCAGCATCAGGCAGGGGAACTCCTCCGCCGTGCCCGGGTCGGTGAAGCCGATCGAGTCGCAGTCGAGGAAGGTGATGAACCCGTCACGGTCGACGACCACGTTGTTGCTGGAGAAGTCGCCGACGATGAGGCCCTGGTGGTGCATCCGGGCGGTCATGAACGACAGGTTGAACGACACCCCGAGCAGGAACCGCCAGTCGGCCCGTTCGGGAAAATGCCGCAACCGGGACTGCCGGTTGAACAATCCCAGCAGCTGGACGTACCCGGGCTCGCCGAACCGCCGCATCGCGTAGCCCGCGAACCGGCCGTCCGGGGTGCGGCAGAGTTCGACCGGCCAGGCCAGCTCCGGTGGCTGCCCCTCGTGGGTCGGGCGCCCGCCGAGCGGTGCCAGGTCCATCATCCGGGTGAGCCGCCGCTCCTGCTCCGGGGTCGGATCGTCCCGGTAGACCTTGACGACGAGGTCCGGGCTGCCGGGCACCTCGAAGACCGCCGCCTGGCCGCCCGACTTCAGCGGCTCCGCCGCCAGGTCGACGGGGCGTCCGCCGAGCAGGATCCTCCCACCGGGAATTCTCACAGCCGCACCGCCCGCAGGACCGTCTTGTCGTCGCCGTTCAGCCGGGTCAGCTGATCGGAGCTCAGGTAGGTGGTGAGCTTGCGATCGTCCTCGTCGAGGTCGGCGCGGGCGGCGTCGAGCGAGCGCAGCATCCCGGTCGCGAACGAGGAGTTCGGCCGCTGGGAGGCGCCGCTCGCCCTGGTCAGCGCCGCCTGGGCGAGCCCGTCGGTCGACAGGAACATCCCGTCGACGCCCGGATCGCGCACGCATTCGGCGCGCGCCTTGGCGGTGGCGTCGTTCGAGCTGAGGAACACCGTCTCGTTGCCGTACTCGCTGACCGCGTCGGCCTGCGGCAGCAGATGGAACTGGCGCTCGCCGCCCTCGTCGCCCGCCCGCAGGACCGCGAACCCGTCGCCGACCGTCAGGTAGCCGAGCCAGGCTCGGGTCAGGACCACGACCGTGAGGGTGGTGGCGTGGTCGGCCGCCGCGGCGCCGGTCTCGGTGAGGAAGGACCGCCGGACGTCCTCGAGCCCCTCGAACAGAAGGCCGCGCACGTCGCGCTCCTCGGAGCGGCCCGCGCACAGCCGGCCGAAACGCCCGGTCGCGAGCCGGACGGCCAGCGCCGACCCCTTGTCCGACAGGCGCCTGCTGCCCGCCCCGTCGGCGACGGCCAGCACCGTCACCCGGTCGTCGGGCGGGCCCGTCACACTGTGACCGTGCGCGTCCTGGCATGGTTTGCCGTCCCTGACATGGCGGTAGCCGCGCACGCTCACCCCGCGCACGCGCCATTCGCCGGTCAGCGCCCGGTCCATCTCAGCCCTCATAGGCGGGACGCTGGGTCTTGAACTGGGCGAAGATCCGCTCGAAGATCTCGTCGCCCGCTCCGCGCTGCTCGGCCGACGCGCTCGCCGACATCATCTGCAGCAGCTCACGGAACGGGAAGCCCTGGAGCCTGGCGTGGAACTTGGGCGCGAGGGCCTCCAGCACCTGCTCGCCACGCGGGCTGATCCCGCCGATCCCGATGGCGAACAGCCGGAACTTGCGGGCGTCCTGCTCGGCGGCGAGCACCGGGACCGTCCTGCGCCACGCCTCGGTCGCGTGCCCGTTGGCGTCGGTCGGCTGGCCGTCGGTGACCACGCAGATCTGCGGCCGGTAGTACTGGAGCCCGAGCGAGCGGAGCTCGGTCTTGCGTGCGGCGACGAGCTGCATGGCCAGCTCCAGCGCCTCGGTCATCAACGTGACCCCCGCCGCCTGGAGCCGCGGCGGCTCGAAGTGGTGGGCGGGCACGAACGGGCTGACGTTCGGCAGGGCCGACAGCGCCCGAGGCCCCTGCCAGGCCGTCACCCGCTGGCCGCCGAAGGTCACGACCGCGACCTCGACGCTGTGGCTCAGGCTGACGTCGTCCTTGAGCTGGGCCGTCCAGTCGCGCAGCGCCTGGTTCAGGAGGGCGACCGGTTCACCCGCCATCGAGCTCGAGGTGTCCAGGCACAGCACGAGCGGGAGGCGCTGGGCGTTGTTCTCGATCTCGATGTCGGCGTAGTCGGCGAAGTCCATAGGGTCCACGGGAGGTGCTCCAGATCAGTAGCCGGGTGGGTAGGCGAGCAGGACGTCGGAGTCCGGATCGCGCACCACGTCGACGGGTTGGCCCTCGGCGGGAGGGGCCGTGTCGGGATCGGCCCAGGCCGCCCGGTAGAGGTCGCGGTCGAGTTCGACATAGCCCTGCGGATGCAGGTCGGTCCTGACGGTCGCCCTGCGTCCGCGTCCCGGCGGCCGGGCGCCGGTGCGGTGCACCCGGTGCCCGCTCAGCGGGACGGTGGGCGGGGGCGCCTTGCGCGCCGGGGCCGGCGGGTCGGGCCGGGTCGGCGGCGGGCCGGGCGGCGGAGACTGCGGACCTACGGCGGCCAGGCGGCGGCGGGCGGCGAACGCCAGGACCCCGGCCAGGCCGAGGGCCAAGGCGATGAGCATCAGGGTGAGGCCCTTCAGCGGGCCGCCGCCCCCGTCGTCGTCCTTCTCCTGCGCGACGGGCCCGGTCGGCCCGACCGTGACGGCCTGGGTCGCGAGATCGGAGGCGAGCCTGCCGTCGATCAGCTGCCGCCCGGGAACGGTCCCCTTACCGGTCACCGCGTCACACAGCCCGTCGCCGCAGGCGCCGAACTGCCTGAGCGCCTCGACCTGCCCGCGGTCCAGCCGGGTGACGGCCGACTCGGGCGCCAGCAGCCTGCCGCCCGACAGGATGAGCAGGATCGTCCCGCCCTGGCCCGTCGTGACGCCCTTCGGCACCGTGACGACCAGCCCGGACCGGACGAAGGACTCCCGAGCCTGCTTCAGGGACAGCGCCGGGCCGATCGGGACGTCCAGCGGGATCTCCCCGTTGACCGTCACGGCGTGCTTGGGCTGACGGGCGTCGCCGAGGCACTGCAGCAGCCGTCCGAAGTCGAGCCCGGTGCACTCCTCGGCGGCGGCGGCCGGAGCGGCGGGCACGAGCAGCCCCGCCGTCAGGACGGCGGCGGGCGCCAGCGCCTTCATCACGGTCCCCCTCACTGGTCGACCACCTGACGGCAGCGCACGAACATCGCGGCGCCGCGCTCGGCCCAGTCGGCGGCGACGACCGCGAACTCGCGCGGCCCCATCCGCAGGCCCAGCGGCAGCGAGCAGACACCGGCCAGCACCGGATGGGGGCCGTGCACGTCCCAGACCGACAGCATCGGCACGAGCTGCTCGGTGTTCCAGGCGTTGGCCGTGGCCGCGGCCCGGGCCAGCCGGCCGGGGGGCAGCGGGCGGCCGTCGGTCATGAACACCACGAGCAGGTGCGAGGTCCGCATGAACCGCAGGCTCAGCGTGCCGGGCTCGCCGGGCGGTCCCGGCAGGTCGAACTCGACGACGACCGACTCACCGTCGTCGGAGGCGCGGCCCTCACCGGCCCAGGCGGTGACGAGCGAGCGCCACCGGACGGCCAGCTCCCCCGCGTCCTGAAGGGTCTCCTCAGCGGCCACGGGTCACCGCCGCGGCGACCATCTCGTCGGTCAGGCCCGCCGCGAGCAGGGCGAGGGCGTGCCTGCGCAGCGGGGGCTGCCGTACGGCGTTCTCCACGGACCGCTCCCTGATGTCCTCGGCGACGGACTCGCTCCACGCGGGCCCGTTTGAGTGGACGTCCTCTTCGACCGGAAGGTTCCCCGTGAGCGCGTCGAGCAGCACGTCGAGGGACGGCCTGTTGCGCGGGTCCTTGGTCATGCACCAGCCCAGCAGCGGGCGGAGCCCGCCGGGCACGCCGTCGAGGACCGGGGCCTCGGCGGTGACGCGCTGGAGCACCGCGCTGATCTCGGTCTCGCCGAACGGCGCGATCCCGGTGGCGGCGAACGCCAGCACGGCGCCGAGGGAGAACACGTCGCTGGCCGGGCCGACCGGATCGGCCATGATCTGCTCGGGCGACATGTAGGCGGGCGTGCCCATCACGGTCCCCGGCTGGGTCAGCCCCTCGGCACCCGACCTGCGGGAGATCCCGAAGTCGATGACGCGCGGGCCGTCCTCGGCGAGCAGCACGTTCGACGGCTTGAGGTCGCGGTGCACCACCCCGGCGGCGTGGATGTTCTGCAGCGCCTCGACCAGTCCGGCGCCGAGCGTCGCGAGCTGGGGTTCCGGCATCGGCCCGTGCGTCTTGACCGCCTCCCACAGCGACGGCCCCGGCACGTGCACGGTCGCCAGCCAGGGAGGATCGCCGAACGGGTCGGCGTCGACGACCGCGGCCGTGAACGCGCCGCTCACCGCCTTGGCGGCCTCGATCTCGCGGGCGAACCGCTCACGGAACCCCGGGTCGTCGGCGAACTCGGGCCGGATCACCTTCACCGCGACCGACCGGCCGCTCGGTGAGCGTCCGTGCAGCACCCAGCCCATGCCCCCGGAGCCCAGCCGTCCCACGATCCGGTAACGGCCCACCTGTTCGGGGTCGCTCATCGGAGTCAGCACAGTCATCCCCGTTCGTCCTTCGCCCCCGCGAACAGGTCAAGTATCCACCAAGGCGTCCCCGCGGAGCGGACTTCCCCGCGGCGATCCGTGCCCGATTCCAGGAATTCGTTCCCTCCGTCCCCTCAGACGGCCGGGAGTTCCCGGTTGATCCGCGCCTCGACGTCGGCGGCGATCGCCGGGTCGGCCAGGCCGCGCCGCCACACCTCGACGGACTCCTCGTCGCGGCCGCGCAGCGGGAGGGTCCTCGCCAGGAGCTCGGTGGCCAGCGGCGCGAGGTCGGGGGCCGTGCCCGGGCCGAGGGCCGCGGAGAAGGCGCCGATGGCCTGCTCCAGATGGGTCAGTCCCATCACGATCGCGAGCCGGGCGTAGGCGTAGGAGTCGGGGTGCAGTCTCCGCAGGGATGTGGCCAGGACGGTCTGGGCGCGCGCGGCCTGGCCGAGCTCGAGCAGCCGCTGCGACAGGTCGTGGGCGGCGACCGGGGCGTACTCCTCGTCGCCGGAGTCGACCGCCTGCTCCCACCAGGCCAGGGCGGCGTCGGTGTCGCCGCGGTCGTCGGCGAGCTGTGCCAGGGCCAGGCAGGCGGCGGGCAGGTAGTCGGGATTGCCGAGCTCCACGACGTTGCGCCAGGCTCCCGCGGCGGCCTGCAGATCGCCGGCCCGCTCGTAGGAGAGGGCCAGATGGTAGGCCGCGCGGGGCGCGTAGTCGGGGTCTTCGGTGTCGATGGCGATCTGGTCGGCGACCCGGGAGCCGTCGATGTCGCCCAGGTCCTCCAGGACCAGCGCGAGACCGAGCGCGGCCTCCGCCCGGTCGGGCGACTCCAGCGCCTCGGTGAAAAGAGTGACGGCGGCGGCGTGCTCACCGTTCTCGGCGTGTTCCCGCGCCCGCAGCAGGGTCATTCCGGCCCTCTTTCCACCCGGTGAAATTTTGTCCCCGACCCTACAAGGGCGGCCGTGCCGTCCACTGGACGACACGGCCGGAAGTTCCCCTATTTCGCCGGTTCAGTCTTCGAAGGCCTCGGGCGGCGGGCACGAGCAGACGAGGTTGCGGTCGCCGTACACGCCGTCGATGCGGCCGACCGGCGGCCAGTACTTGCCCTCGCGCAGCGAGGCGACCGGGTAGGCGGCCTCCTCACGCGAGTACGGGTGCTTCCAGTCTGCCGACAGCAGCGTCTCTGCGGTGTGCGGGGCGTTGTGCAGCGGGTTGTCGTCGCGGTCCCACTCCCCCGAGGCGACCCGGTCGATCTCCGCCTTGATCGCGATCATCGCGTCGGCGAAGCGGTCGAGCTCGGCCAGGTCCTCGGACTCGGTGGGCTCGATCATCAGGGTGCCCGCGACGGGGAAGGACAGGGTCGGGGCGTGGAAGCCGTAGTCGATGAGCCGCTTGGCGACGTCCTCGGCGGTGACCCCGGTGTCCTTGGTGATCTTCCGGAGGTCCGCGATGCACTCGTGCGCGACGAGGCCGTTGCGGCCGGTGTAGAGGATCGGGAAGTGCGGGCTCAGCCTGCGGGCCAGGTAGTTGGCCGACAGGATCGCGACCTCGGTCGCCCGCGTCAGGCCGTCGGGGCCCATCATCGCGATGTAGGCCCACGGGATCGGCAGGATGCCCGCCGAGCCCCACGGGGCCGCCGAGATCGGGCCGACGCCCGTCTCCGGGCCCGCCTCCGGGCGCAGCGGGTGGTTGGGCAGGAACGGCGCGAGGTGCTCGCCGACCGCGACCGGGCCCACCCCGGGACCGCCGCCGCCGTGCGGGATGCAGAAGGTCTTGTGCAGGTTCAGGTGCGAGACGTCCGCGCCGAACCGGCCGGGCCTGGCGAGGCCGACCAGGGCGTTGAGGTTCGCGCCGTCCACGTAGACCTGGCCGCCCGCGGCGTGCACCGAGGCGCAGATGTCGACGATGGTCTCCTCGTACACGCCGTGCGTGGACGGGTAGGTGACCATGATCACCGAGAGGTCGGCGGCATGCTTGTCGATCTTGGCGTGGAGGTCGGTCAGGTCGACGTTGCCGTTGTCGTCGCACTTGACGACCACGACCTTCATCCCGGCCATGACCGCGCTGGCGGCGTTGGTGCCGTGCGCCGAGGACGGGATCAGGCAGACGTTGCGATGCCCCTCGCCGCGGGAGTCGTGGTAGCCCTTCACGGCCAGCAGCCCGGCCAGCTCGCCCTGCGAACCGGCGTTGGGCTGCACCGAGACCCTGGCGTAGCCGGTGATCTCGGCCAGCCAGCCCTCCAGCTCGCCGATCAGCTCGACGTAGCCGGCGGCCTGCTCGATCGGCGCGAACGGGTGGATGTTCGCGAACTCGGGCCAGGTGATCGGCTCCATCTCGGTGGTCGAGTTCAGCTTCATCGTGCAGGAGCCGAGCGGGATCATGGAGCGGTCGAGGGCGATGTCCTTGTCCTGCAGGCGGCGCAGGTAGCGGAGCATCGAGGTCTCCGAGCGGTGCTCGTGGAAGACCGGGTGGGTCAGGTAGGCGCTCTCGCGGCGCAGCCCGGCCGGGATGGCGTCGGACGGCTCGGAGACCACGACGGCCCGGCGGAAGGCCCGCTGCTCGAAGGCCTCCAGCAGAACCTGGAGGTCGTCCTGCGTGACGGTCTCGTCGAAGGAGACCGCGACGATCTGGGGGCCGACCAGGCGGATGTTGAAGCCGGCGTCCGCGGCGTGCTTCACCACGGCCTCGGCCGAGCCGGGCAGCGCGATCGTCAGGGTGTCGAAGTAGGCGGAGTTGAGGACCTCGAAGCCCTCCACCTCCTGGTCCCCGATCGACCGGGCGAAGGCGGAGGTGAGGCGGTGGACCCGCTCGGCGATCGCCTTCAGCCCGTCGGGGCCGTGGTAGACCGCGTACATCGACGCCATGACGGCCAGCAGCACCTGCGCGGTGCAGATGTTGGAGGTCGCCTTCTCGCGCCGGATGTGCTGCTCGCGCGTCTGCAGGGCCAGCCGGTAGGCGCGACGGCCTTCGTTGTCGACCGAGACGCCGACCAGGCGGCCGGGGAGCTGCCGCTGGAGCTCCTCGCGGACGGCCATGTAACCGGCGTGCGGGCCGCCGAAGCCGAACGGGACGCCGAAGCGCTGGGCCGAGCCCACGACGATGTCGGCGCCGAGCTCGCCGGGCGGGGTGAGCAGGGTCAGGGCCAGCAGGTCCGCGGCCACGACGACCTTGGCGCCGCGGGCGTGGGCGGCCTCGATGACGGGCTTGAGGTCCCAGACCTCGCCGCTCATCCCCGGGTACTGGAGCAGCACGCCGAAGATGTCGCCCTCGGGCAGCCCGTCGGACAGGTCGGCGACGACCACGTCGATGCCGAGCGGGGTGGCGCGGCCCTTGATGACCTCGACGGTCTGCGGGAAGGTGTCGGCGTCGATGACGAAGGAGCCGGCCTCCTTGCGCTTGGTCGCGCGCAGCGCCAGCGCCATGCCTTCGGCGGCGGCGGTGCCCTCGTCCAGCATCGAGGCGTTGGCCGTCGGGACGCCGGTGAGGTCGGAGACCACGGTCTGGAAGTTCAGCAGGGCCTCGAGCCGGCCCTGGGAGATCTCCGGCTGGTAGGGCGTGTAGGCGGTGTACCAGCCCGGGTTCTCCAGGACGTTCCGCAGGATCACGCCCGGGGTGATCGTGCCGTAGTAGCCCAGCCCGATCAGCGAGGACTTCACGGTGTTCGCGGCGGCGAGCTCCCGCAGCCGCCGGAGGGCGGCGGGCTCGCTCAGCGCGGCGGGAAGGTCGAGATCGGCGTCCGAGCGGATCGCGGCCGGGACGGACGCGCCGACGAGGGCCGCGAGATCGGCGAACCCGATCTCGGCGAGCATCCGGGACTGGTCGTCGGCGGACGGGCCGATGTGGCGGTCGGAGAAGTCGGTCTGCGTCATCGGTGAGGCCTCCTGGGCTGGCATGCAGAGGTCGAACGGGTCGCCAATGGCGCTCGTCTCCCCCTCTGTCATGTGAACCTGAGAGCTTCACCCTGCCCTGCCTGACGCGGCATGGGGCGGGGCTTTCACCGTCGGTGGGGCGATCATCACGCCCGCTTTCCAGAGGTGCCTCTTCCGTGCGGTCCTTTTGCCTGAGAGGTTCCGGGGAGGTTGCTCCTTCGGCGCTCCGCACCGGCTTGTGCGAAGTCTCTCCCGCACGGGGTCGACAGCGGTTCAAGTCTACCCGCCCCTGTTCTGGAGATCGCAAAGCGGGGGGATGGCAAAAGATCTACTTTTTGCGGGTAAGGAGTAGCGCAGGGAATGACACGGTACCCGCCATGATCACCGAAGGGTCCCACCTCGCTACGATGGGCTCCGATGAAGAAGGGCGGTGGGCGATGACCAGAACGCAGGCGGAGAGCGAGCTGGAGCCGCTGCTCGCCCTCGCCAAGGGCGTCGAGGTCGACGAGCCGCCGCGGCCCGGCCGCATCCGCAGCCAGTCGAACCTCTTCCGGGCCCTGGCCTGCCTCGCCGGGCTGGTCATGGTCCTGCTGCTGCCGTCGATCGCCTCCCAGACGACCAGCGGCATCCAGGGCGACATCTCCGAGGGCACCCAGAACGTCCACTTCCTGCTCAGCCTGGCCAGCCAGCTGTCGACCTTCTGGGTCCTGCTGGTTCCCGTGATCTTCGCTCTGGACCGCGCCTTCCGCCGCGACGCCCTCCGCGTGATCGTCGGCCTGCTCGCCGCGATCATCGCCCTCGGCCTGACCATCGCCCTGGACGCCTGGGCGAGCGCGGCCGGGCCCGGCACCCTCACCAACGCCCTCGGCTGGAACAACGCGGGCACCACTCCCCTGCACGCCGACCTCACCCCGGTGATCGCTTTCGTGACGGCCGTCCGGCTGGCCGGGCGGCCGCGCTGGCAGCTCGTCATGTGGGGGACGATCGCCCTCGCCTCCCTCGCGGCCCTCGCCGCCGGGTACACGACGGCGCTGGGGCTGGTCGCCACCTACTTCATCGGCAGGATCGTCGGCTACCTGACCCTCTACGGGATCGGCACCCCGAACCCGCGCCCGCCGGGCACCGCCGTGGTCGCCGCGCTCGAGCGCCTCGGGCTGAAGCCATCGCACGCGCTCAGGATCGACGACGGCACCGACGACCACCGCCGCTACACGGTCGAGGCGGAGGGCGGCAAGCTCGACGTGACGGTCCTCGATCGCGACCAGCAGACCTCAGGACTGCTCTACCGGATCTGGCGGGGCCTGCGGCTGCGGGCCAACCAGCCGCGCCGGGCCCTCAGATCACTGCGCAGATCACTGGAGCAGGAGTCGCTGATGGCCTACGCGGCCGGCGCCGCACAGGTCAGGACGCCCCGGCTGATCGCCACCTCCGAGGTCGGCACCGAGGCCGCGCTGCTGGCCTACGAGCACGTCGACGGCGTCCGCCTCGCGGACATGCCCGCGGAGGCGATCACCGACACCCTGCTGGTGGACATCTGGCGCGAGGTCGACCTGCTGCACCGGCAGCGGATGGCCCACCGCAGCCTCGACACCACCTCGATCATGGTCCACGGCGGCGTCCCCTACGTCGTGGGGCTCGCGCGGGGCGAGATCGCCGTCAGCGACCTGCTGCTCCGCCTCGACCAGGCCCAGCTCCTCACCTCGCTGGCGCTGCGGGTGGGCCAGGAGCGGGCCGTCCGCACGGCCGCCGAGGTGATCGGCAGCCAGACCCTGGGCGCGATCCTGCCGCTGCTGCAGAAGGTGGCGCTGTCCCGCGACACCCGCACGGAGCTGAGGCAGCAGAAGGACCTGCTCAGCAACCTGCGCGAGGAGATCCTGAGGTTCACGCCCGAGGTCGAGATCCAGGCGGTACGGCTGGAGCGCTTCAGGCCCCGCACGATCGTCAGCATCGTCGGCCTGACGATCGGCACCTACTTCCTGCTCTCCCAGCTCAGCAACGTCAACCTCACCCAGATCATCACCAGCGCCAAGTGGGGCTGGGCGATCGTGGCCCTGATCGCCGCGTGCGTCACCTACGTCGCGGCCGCGATGATGCTGATCGGCTTCGTGCCCGAGCGGCTGTCGTGGTGGCGGACCATCCTCGCCCAGCTCGCCGCCTCGTTCGTGAAGCTGGTCGCCCCCGCGGCCGTCACGGGCGTGGCGATCAACACCCGGTTCCTCCAGCGGGCCGGGGTCCGCCCCGGATCGGCCGTGGCCAGCGTGGGCGCCTCCCAGCTGACGGGCATGGTCATCCACATCGGACTGCTGATCGTCTTCGGTTTCCTCACCGGCTCGCAGAGCACCACGACCGAGTTCGCGCCGTCCAAGACGATCGTGATCGTTCTGCTGGCGGGCGCCGCGGTCGCCGGGGCCCTCGCCACGATCGGGCGGGTCCGGCGGCTCGTCGCCGTCCGGCTCAAGGACATGTTCTCCGGGGTCGTCCCGCGCCTTCTGGACGTCCTCCAGGACCCCAGGAAGGTCGCCACCGGGATCGGCGGCACCCTGCTCCTCACGGTGGCGTTCGTGGTCTGCCTGGACGCCTCCATCCGCGCTTTCGGCGGCAGCCTCAGCTGGACGGCCGTCGCGGTCGTCTTCCTCACCGGCAACGCCCTGGGCTCGGCCGCGCCGACCCCCGGCGGCCTCGGCGCCGTGGAGGGCGCCCTGACCCTCGGGCTCACCCTCGCGGGGCTGCCCGCGGAGCAGGCGACCTCGGCCGTCCTGCTGTTCCGGCTCCTGACCTTCTGGCTGCCGGTCCTGCCCGGCTGGGCGGCGTTCACCCACCTCCAGCGGCGCGAAGCCCTCTGACGCAGGGGCTCGGGATCCTCCGGGCATGCGAAAGCGCCCCGGACCCGCGGGTCCAGAGCGCCGGTCACATCGGTTCAGGCTCCTTTGCGCGCCCTGCGCCGGGCCGAGAGCTCGTCGCCCCCCTGCTGCCGCTCCGTGCCGAGGTCGTCGGCGGCGCTCTCACCGGGCAGCTCGGCGAGTGAGCCCTCGACCTCCTGCCAGACCCGGCCGAGCGCGATCCCGAAGACGCCCTGGCCGCCCTGGAGCAGATCCACGACCTCGTCGGGCGAGGTGCACTCGTACACGCTCACCCCGTCGCTCATGAGGGTGATCTGGGACAGGTGCTCGACCCCGCGGTCGGTCAGGTGGTTGACGGCGGTGCGGATCTGCTGGAGGGACACGCCCGCGTCCAGGAGCCGCTTGACCACCTTGAGCACGAGGATGTCGCGGAAGCCGTACAGCCGCTGGCTGCCCGAACCATGGGCGCTGCGGACGCTCGGCTCGACCAGGCCCGTGCGGGCCCAGTAGTCGAGCTGGCGGTAGGTGATCCCGGCCGCGGCGCACGCGGTGGGACCCCGGTAGCCGACGTCGGCCCTGGGGACCACGACCTCGCTGTCGAACAGCAGGCCCTGTTCCCCGGCACGCTGGGAGGCGAGCACTCGCTCGCGATCCACCTTGTCCTCGCCGCTGCTCACCGCCACGCGGACCTCCGACTTCTGTCAGCCCGTGGTGTTTTCCGTCAAGGGGGTTTGGCGGTATTACCCCACGGGCGTTCCACCAGCACGGTAGGTGCCGGTCAGGGCAGGGTCAACGTTCGCCCTCGGCGCGTCGCACACCGGATCAATCGGCTTCACGTGCGCAAACGGTCGAACATCGGTGTCCCGCCTTACCCCTACCCGCTGTGACAGGGGTGGAAAACGAACCGGGTCTTCAAGATCAATGACACAAAGCCACTGGTCAGGCGCCGCGATCGAAGTCCTCGGGCGTCACGTTGTCGAGAAATTCTCTGAACTTCTCGACCTCGTCGTCCTGCTCGTCCGGGATCGAGACGCCCGCCTCGTCGAGAACATCCTCGCTCGCGAAGATCGACGCGCCGGTGCGGAGAGCGAGCGCGATCGAGTCCGACGGCCGCGCGCTCACCTCGACCCCGCCCGTGAAGACCAGATCGGCGAAGAAGATCCCCTCGCGGAGCGCGGTGATGTTCACCGTGCGCAGCTGGGAACCGAGCGCCTCGATGACGTCCTTGAACAGATCATGCGTGAGCGGGCGCTGGGGCAGCATGCCCTGCTGGGCGAAGGCGATCGCGGTGGCCTCCACGGCGCCGATCCAGATCGGCAGATACCGATCTCCGTCGGACTCCTTCAGCAGGACGATCGGCTGGTTGGAGGGCATCTCGACCCGTACGCCGACGACCTCCATCAGTTTCACAACGGCTCCCAGCGCAGATTCGGCTCTCCCTGCCAAACTACACCCGATGCGCCCTTACCGATCGAGTGACGGTCCCCAACGATCGTGAGACGGGTGATTCGGGAGGGGTCAGCGGTCCAGGCTGTCGCGCAGGCCCGCGGAGATCAGCGCGGTGTGCAGGGCCAGCGCGAGGCCGGAGATCGCGCGGGCCGTCTCGCCCGCCGCCTCGTGCGCTCCCGGGCTGCGGCGGCGCAGCAGCGGGGCGATCATCTGCTCGATGAGGTCGAGTTCCCGCTCGGCCGCGGCCTTGATGACCCGCAGGTGACGGGCCTCGAAGCCGTACTCCCCCAGCGCGGCGGCGGTCCTGGCGACGCTCAGCGCGTCGCCGTCGTACTGGCCGCCCACCCGGCGGATCAGCCCGTAGGCCTCCAGCTCCTCCAGGAGGGCCTCGTCGACGCCCGCCCCGTCCAGGAGCTGCCGCCGGGTGAGGGCGACCTCACGGGACGGCTGGGAGTCCGCGGCCACCAGCGTGCGGGGCTGCGGGACCTGCCCCTTGCCGTTCAGCTGCTCCTTGATCACGCGCAGCGGGAGGTACTCGTCCCGCTGGGCGGCCAGGATGTAGCGCAGGCGTTCCACGTCGGCGACGGTGAACTTCCGGTAACCCGCCGGCGTGCGTTCAGGCTCGATCAGCCCCTCCGCCTCCAGAAACCTGATCTTGGAGAGGGTGATGTCGGGGAAGTCGGCCCGCAGGCGGGCCAGCACGTCCCCGATGGTCATGTACGCCCGGGCGGCACTCGCGCTCAAGCCGCCGCCCGGCTAGCCGTGGTGGGGGTTGGTCAGGAAGACCAGCCGGAACTTTCCGATCTGGACTTCGTCGTTGGGGTTCAGCGCCGCGTGGTCGATCCGCTCGCGGTTGACATAGGTGCCGTTGAGGCTGCCCACGTCGCGGACGGTGAAGCCGTACCCCTGCCGGGCGAACTCGGCGTGCCGGCGGGAGACCGTCACGTCGTCGAGGAAGATGTCGCTCTCGGGGTGGCGCCCCGCCGACGTCCGGTCCTTGTCGAGAAGGAACCGGCTCCCCGCGTTGGGACCTCGCCGCACCACGAGGAGCGCGGTGCCGGGCGGCAGCGCCTCCACGTTGAGCTGGTCGCCACCGTCCTCCTGCTCCGGGATCTCCAGCCCGTCGGTCAGGCCGCTGATCGAGATCGTCGAAGTCGACTCTCCCGGAGCCTCACCCGAGGAAGCCGGGTAGGCGCTGCGGACCAGCGGTGTGCCGCAGTTGGAGCAGAAGCGGGCGCCATCGGGATTGGCGTGACCGCACTGGGTGCAGTAGACGCTCGGCATCTATTGGCTCGGCCTCCAACCATCGGCGCTGTCCCCCGGGACGCGCCCCGCTCTGCTTGATTACCTATCTGGACAACGCTACCGGGAGCGGTGATCGTCGGTCTATGCCGCCGCGCGGATCACGGGCGAAACAACGACGGATCACCGCGTCCGGAAACGTGTCAGGAAGACCGTACCGCGCCAGCGGCGGTAACGGGTCACTCCGGGAACGATCAGGTGCCCGCGACCTCCACGACGGCCGCCCATTCGGCGAGCAGAGCCTGGGCCGCATCGGCGTCGGGACCCTCGGCCCACAGGTGGGTGACGGCCTCGGCGGGGTCGGGCAGGATCAGCGCCCAGCGGCCGTCCTTCTCCACCACGCGGACCCCGTCGGTGGTGTCGATGGTGCGGTCCCCCGCGGCCTCCACGACGGTCCGCATGACGCTCCCCTTGGCCGCCCAGGGGGTCGGCACGGAGCGTTTGAGCAGGTGGGCGTCGGGGATGCGCTCGTCGATCTGGGAGAGCGTCAGGCGCGTCCTGGCGACCAGCCCGACCAGCCGGATGAAGGCGGCGATGCCGTCCACCGTGTGGCTGAACTCGGGGAAGATGAACCCGCCCCTGCCGTCGCCCGCGAAGATCACGTCCGGGTCGGCCGCGGCCTTGGTGAGGACGTCCTGGCTGGTCGAGGTCCACCGCACCTGGACGCCGTGGTAGCGGCAGACCTTCTCCGCCACCCGGGTCGTGGTGACGGGCAGCGCCACCGTGCCCTCCCTGCGCTCGGCGGCCACCAGGTCGAGCAGCACGAGCAGGGCCCGGTCGTCGCTGATGGCCTCGCCGTTCTCGTCGACCAGGGAGATCCGCTCGCCCACGGGGTCGAACCTGACCCCGAAGTTGCCGCGCGAGGACGACACCAGCTCGCCGACGCGCTCGAGATCGCGCATCCGCTCGGCCAGCGTCTCGGTCGGGTGGGCCTCGTCGAGCCGGTTGTTGCGGGTGAGGACCTCGACCCCGACCTTGCCGAGCAGGCCGGGCAGGACCAGGCTGGACACTCCCCCGGCGCAGTCCACGACGATCTTCAGCTCGGCCTCGGCGACGCCGGTCATGTCGACCCGTCTCAGCAGGTCCTTGGAGTAGGACTCGACGGTGCGGGTCGGGTAGGTCAGCTCGGCGATCTCGCCGGGGAAGGCCCGCCGGTACTCCTGGCGGCCGAAGACGCGCTCCAGCTTGCGCTGGGCGGCCAGGGACAGGTCGGCGCCGGTCTCGTCCAGGAAGATGATGTCGACGCCCTGGGGGTCGCCGGGGGTGGTGCGGATGACGATGCCGCCCGCGCACTCCTCCCTGGCGGTCTCGTAGCGGGCCAGGGGCAGGGCGCAGGCCTCGAGGTCCTGGACGTTGATGGCGCTGGCGGTCAGGGCGCTGATGACGGCGCGTTTGAGGGTGCGGGCGGCGCGGGAGGCGTCGCGGGCGGTGATGACCGTCGCGCCCTTCTTGAGGGTCGTGGCGTAGGCGCTGGTGAGCCGGACGGCGAGCTCGGGGGTGATCTCGACGTTGACCAGCCCGGAGACCCCGCGCGGGCCGAACAGGTTGCGCTGGCCGCGCGACTCCCAGATGACGCTGGTGTTGACGACGGCGCCGGCCTCGATGGTCTTGAACGGGTAGACCTTCACCCCGTTCTGGACCAGGGCCTCGGCCTCGATGACGCACTCGTCACCGACGATCCCGCCCTCCTCGATCCTGGCTCCGGCCATGATGTCGGTGTTCTTGCCGACGACGCAGCCGCGCAGATTCGTGGACGGGCCGACGAAGACGTTGTCGTGGATGACGGCCCGGTGCAGGAACGCGCCCTCCTTGACGACCACGTTGCTGCCCAGGACGGTGTACTCGCGCAGCTCGGCGCCCGCCTCGACCTTGGCGTAGTCGCCGATGTACAGCGGCCCCTTGAGGGTGGCCTCGGGATCGACCTCGGCGCCCTCGGCGACCCAGACGCCCGGGCTGACCTCGAAGCCGTCGATCTCGATGTCGATCTTGCCCGACAGCATGTCGGCCTGGGCCTTCAGGTAGCTCTCGTGCGTGCCGACGTCCTCCCAGTAGCAGTCGGCCACGTAGCCGAACAGGGGGGCTCCCTCGGCGAGGAGCTCGGGGAAGACGTCGCTGGACCAGTCGACGCTCTCGCCCGCCGCGACCCGTTCCAGGACCTCGGGCTCCATCACGTAGATGCCCGTGTTCACGGTGTCGGAGAAGACCTGGCCCCAGGTCGGCTTCTCCAGGAAGCGCTGGATGCGGCCCTCTTCGTCGCAGATGATGATGCCGAACTCCAGCGGGTTCGGCACCCGCTTGAGGCCGATGGTGACCAGGGCGCCGTTCTCCTTGTGAAAACGCACCATTTCGGTCAGGTCGATATCGGTGAGGGCGTCTCCGGAGATGACCAGGAAGCGGTCGTCCTTGAGGGCGTCCTCGGCGTTCTTGACGCTTCCCGCGGTGCCGAGGGGCACCTCCTCGGTCGCGTACTGGAGGGCCATGCCCAGTTCCTCGCCGTCACCGAAGTAGTTCCGGATGAGGGCGGCCAGGAACTGGACGGTCACGACGGTCTCGGTGAAGCCGTGTCTCTTCAGGAGCCGGAGCACGTGCTCCATGATCGGTCGGTTGATGACGGGCAGCAGCGGCTTGGGCTGGTTGGCGGTCATGGGACGCAGTCGCGTCCCCTCGCCTCCGGCCATCACGACGGCCTTCATGGCGCTGGAGCAACTCCCTTGCTGTCGGGGGGAAGAGAGGAGATGAGCTGTCGCGCCTGCACGGTGTAGAGGGCGGCGGCGTACCAGTAGAGGGCGGTCCCCCAGATCGCGAAGGCCCAGCCGACGACCCGGGCCACGGTGGCGACGGTCCCGTCGTGCGAGCCCCACAGCAGGAGGGGGAAGGCGTAGAGCAGGTTCATCGTGGCGGCCTTGCCCACCAGATGGACGGGCAGCCCGTTCCATCCGAAGTGCTTGAGCAGGGCCAGCAGCCCGGTCATGTAGACCTCGCGGGCCACCAGCAGCGCCGTCAGCCACCAGGGGACGATCTCCCTGACGGTCAGCCCGACGAGCGTCGCGAAGATGTAGAGCCGGTCGGCGAGGGGGTCGAGCAGCGTGCCGAGCCTGCTCGTCTGGTTGAGGGCCCGGGCGAGCTTTCCGTCCGCCCAGTCGGATATCCCGGCGAGCATCAGCAGGCCGATGGCCCAGGCGTCGTGCTCGGAGAGGACCAGCCAGAAGAACAGCGGCACCCCCACGAGCCGTGCCAGGCTGAGCGCGTTGGGCACCGTCCAGATCCGGTCCTGCGTCGGTTGCACCGCCACCTCCCTCACCCACCCGACCCTACCGGCAGTGAGATCATGTCCCCTGACCTGGATCGCTCCAGGTACGCCTTACCGTCCGGTTATGACATACCTCACACGCTTCGTCCGTTGGCGGGCAACTCTCTCGTCAGGCCGTCTCGGGGATCCGCGCGGGGGCCGCGAACTGGGTCAGGGAGAGGGTGTTGCCGTCGGGGTCGGCGAACCAGGCGACCCGCTCGCCGGACGGGCTGGTCCAGACGCCCAGGTCGTCCTGGTCCATGCCGGGGTGGCGGGTGAACTCGACACCGAGCAGGACGAGCTCGGCCATGCGTTCGACGAGGTCGTCGACCGCCCAGCCGAGCACCGTGTAGGGCTGGACGGCGAGCCGTTCGACCTTGATCACCCGGAGCATCGTCTCGCCGGACCGCAGGACGCAGGCGAATCCGTCGGCCTCGACCAGTTTCAGCCCGAGGATCGCGGTGTAGAACTCGCGGGCCCTGTCCAGATCCGTCGTGGGCACGAAGGCCATCAGTCGATCTTCCATTCCCTCATCCTCGCACCGGCCCGCGGGCGGGGGTCCTCGGCCACGCCGCACCTTGCTGGGTGGGGTTGATGAGGTTAGCCTTACCTAATCATCGCCCAAGGCTTGGGGACGAGGACGGACTGTGATCGGGATTCTGGGCGCGACGGGCGAGGCGGGGCGGGCGCTGACCCGGCTGCTGTCCTGCCATGGGCTCCCGCTGCGGCTCGGGGCGCCCCGCGTCGGAACCCTCGAGGGCTCCGCGCACCAGGTCGTGCACGTCGACCCGGCCGACGCCGACGCGCTGGCGCGGTTCTGCGCGGGCTGCGTGATCGTGGTCGACTGCACGGGCCCGGCCCGCCGGGCCGTCGCGGACGCGGTGTTCGCCGTGGGTGCCGACCTCGTGACCCTGGCGGGCGACTCCGCGCACGAACGGGTGCGCTCCTGTGTCCCCGCCGGGCGGCGGGCGGTCCTGTCGGCCGGATCGCTGCCGGGGCTGGCCGGGCTGCTGCCGCTGCTGGCCGTCGAGGGGCTCGGGCAGGTCAGGCGCCTGCAGTGCCTGTCCGGCGGGCTCGCCCCGCTCTGTCCCGAGACCGCGCGGCTCTTCCTGCCGGGCGGTCCCGCCGACGACGGGGAGCCGTTCGCGGAGCGGCGCAACGGACGGCGCCGGTCGTGCGCCCTGTCCCCCGTCCAGGGGGTCGCGCTGCCCTGCTTCCCCGACGGGCTCAGTGCCTGTCCCCGGCTGCCGGCCGAGCTGGACCGGACCGCCGCGAGCCTCGGCGTCCCGGACGCCCGCTGGTACGACGTCCTTCCGTCCGGGCGGGCCGACGCGGTGCTCGCCCGGCTGTGGAGCCCCACGGCCGCGGCCGATCCCGCCGACGTCCTGGAGGAGCTCCGGACGGCCGTCCGGCTCGACGCGATCGGCAGGGCCGGGTACCACCGGCTGGTCGTCCAGGCGGAGTCCGCCGCGGGCGCCTCGCGGACCCTGGTCGTCGGCTCGGCCGACGGCCGCGAACCGGCCGCCGTGGTGACGGCGGCCGCGGTCACGGCCCTCATCGACCGCCGAGTCCCGGCCGGCGCCCACCGGGCCGCCGAGGTCGTCGACCCGGCCGAGCTCCGCGCGGCCCTGCTGGAACGGCCCGGGATCACCCTGACCGAGTCCGCCGACCGCCTCGCCGTGATCGAACCCCCCGGCTGGATGCGCCCCCGCATCGCGGGGTGATCCCTCCTCGTCGTCAGGGGATCAGGAGCGTGCGAACACCCTTCTGGTCGAGGTTCCAGACCTCTTCGACCCGCGACAGGGGGACGCGGCCGACCGGGACGTCCAGCGCGCCCTCGGCAAGCAGGGCCGTCAGCCCGGACAGGCAGCGGGCGAGTTCCCCGGCGGGCGGGGCGTTGCCCGTGCCGAATCCGACGACCTCCAGGCCGCTGCTGCGCAGGATCTCCGCGGGAAGGGCCACCTCCGCTCCCGCCATCGTCCCGATCTGGACCAAGCGGACGCGCGAGGAGCGCAGCCGCATGTCGGTGTGGCCGAGGGTGCTGATGAAGGCCTCGGTGGGAGGCCCCCACAGATAGTCCAGGACCACGTCGAAGGGGCCTTCGGCGCGGAAGGCCTCGCGCAGCTCCGCGCCCGGCCGGTCCAGACGGATCGTCGCGTCGGCGCCGAGGGCGGGCAGCGACGCGAGGACGCCGGGATCGCGTCCGGCCGCCACGACGCGGCCCGCGCCGAGGCGCCTGGCCAGCTGGACGGCGATCCGGCCGGCGACCCCGGTCGCGCCGAGCACCAGCACGCGTTCCCCGGGTGAGAGCCCCGCCCGCCACTCCAGCGCCGCCCAGGTCGAGACGCCGGGGTTCTGGACCGCCGCGACCAGGTCGGGATCCACTCCCTCCGGGATCGGGGTGCACAGCTCGGGACGCGTCAGCGCCCGTTCGGCCATCGTCCCGCCGGGCGAGCGGAAGAGCACGGGGGCGCCGTCCGCGCGTTCCCCGGCGGCCAGGGAACCGCAGATCGCGGGAAGCTCGCGCGGCAAGGCGAAGTGCGTGCCCGCGGCGAGGACCCGGTCGAGGTTGGTCAGCGGGCACGCGGTGACGCGCACCGGCTCCCAGCCCTCTCCCGGTACCGGCTCGGGAACGTCCTCGAAGCGGGGCGGTTCCCCGAGGGAGCGCAGGACCGCGGCCTTCACGCGAGCCCCGTCTCGGGTCCGTCCTTGAACAGCGTCCGCGGGTCCAGCGGCGCGCCGTAGGTGTAGCGGCGCTCGTCGCCCCAGGGCTCGACGTGGCTGCGGCCGAGGAGGTCGACGGTCGTGTGCCGGGAGGCGAGGGGCGCGCCCGCCGCCCGGTCGGCTAGCCAGTCGGCGACGGCGGGGAAGACCGCGGGGCCGAGCCTGCCCGAGGTGCGGGTCACCGGCGCGTGGTGCTCCCCGGTGTAGAACAGCAGTTCCTTGGGTCCGGGAACCTTGTTGAGATGGTCGTAGGTGTCGGCCGGGTCGCAGAGCGGATCGTCCTCCCCCATGACCACCAGGTAGGGCATCGTGATCCGCTCGCCGAGCCCCGCGACGGTCATGCTCGACAGCTTCGCCTCGAGCTCGGCGACGCTCGACGTCCCGGTCATGTACATGAAGCGCTGCCGGAAGGTCGGTGAGTGGGTGGTGAGCATGGTGACGTTGCCCGGATCGAAGCAGGTGAACATCACCGCGCAGGCGCTGTAGCGCGGCTCCGCGGCGGCCATCTGGGTCGCCCAGAACGATCCCTGGCTCACCCCGCAGAGCATGATCCTCGACGGGTCGATCTCCGGACGGTCGGCGACGAGGGCGTAGGCGGCGGTGCCGACCCTGCCGTAGTCGTCCGGGTCGTACCAGATCTCCCGCACCAGTGAGGTGCCCTGGCCGGGACCGTCGAAGGAGAGCACGGCCATCCCCCTGCGCAGGTACCGGTCGGCGGCGGCGAAGACGTTCATCTCCTTGAAGCCGTCCATCCCGGACAGCATCACCACGCAGGGCAGGTCTCCCGGTCCTCCGGCCGTTCCCGCGGGCAGATGGAGCCAGCCCGCGAGCGTCCTGCTCCCGTAGGGGATCTCGACGGGCTCGACATGGTGGTCGGCGCTCTCGGTGTAGGCGCTGTAGCAGTCGGTCTTCTTCTGCTCGAGGACCACGTTGAGCTCGGTGTTGGCGAAGATGGGCCACTGGGCGCCGCCGTAGAGGATCGCGGCGGTGAAGTGGTCGTCGCCGGCGGAGACGGCATGCCCCGAGCGGCGCTTCCCGTCGCCGCGGCGCTCGAAGTGGCGGGCCAGCCGGACCATCTCGCGCGTGAAGTCGTCGAGCTTGCGGATCGAGTTCCGCAGCCCGAGGATCGCGCCCTTGTGGTCGGCGCTGACCGGGGCGGAGAGGTAGTGCAGACGGTCCTGGTCCCACTCCGGGCCCAGGAGCTCGATCACGAGGTCGAGCAGCCAGCGCTGGTCGGCGAAGCGGGGATCGCGATGGGCCAGGGCATGGGGGTTCACCGGCATGGTCGGTCGCTCCGGTCGGTCGGGGGCGGATGTCGGGCGGATATCGGGCGGGGCGGGTCAGTCCTCGGTGTTCACCGAGACCGCCTGGTAGGGGAATCTGCGGCGCCAGCGCCGCACGAACTCGGCCACCGGCGGATGCCTCAGGTACTCCCGCAGGGACTCGACGTCGGCGTACCTGATCCGCGCCATCGCGGAGGGGACGAAGACCGGCGCGACCTCGGTCGACAGCGGGATGCCCGGCCGGTGCTCGTAGGACTCGACCAGTCCCGAGTCCAGGGCCATGGCGGTCCCCTCGCGGAAGAACTCCGCGCGGTCGGCTTCGGACATCTCGTCGGGGAAGGCGAAGAGGATCGTGTGCGTCACCATGTCGTCCTCGCCCACAGATCGGCGCCGAACCGGTGATAGTGGCCGGACTGAAAGACGATCATCAGCTCGAGCAGCTTCGCCTTGTCCCCGGTCACCGCGAACTGCCCGCTGACGAAGGCCGTCGCGGCGTGCAGCTCACCGGCCTGGAAGTCGACCAGGTCCCGGTAGGCGGCGGTGATGGCGAGGTCCGCGCCGGCGATCCGGCCGCGGCCCGCGCCCACGATGATCCCCTTCTCGATCACGAGGTGGTAGTCGACCGTTCCCTCGGGGGTGTCCGTCGCGTGGAACTGCACCCGCACGTTCACGTGCGGGATGGGAGGCTGGTTCGCCGACGACAGGCTCTCCATTTCCGCGAGGTACTCCCCGGACAGGAACCGCACGGTCGTCCTCGACGCCGTCGTGGGCTTGGTCATCGCTCCTCACCCGCCGGACGGAACCTCAGGTGGAGGGCCTCGATCTGCGGGAACGCCACCCGGGTCCGGGGTCGCACCGGCTCGGTGATCTCGAGGCCGGTGAACCGGTTGAGCATCGCCGCGAAGACGATCTCGGCCTGGAGGTTGGCCAGCCGCCAGCCGAGGCAGAAGTGGATTCCCAGCCCGTAGGCCATCGGCGAGCCACCGGTGCGGGTGATGTCGAACCGGTCCGGGTCGGGGAAGTGCTCGGGATCGCGGTTCGCCGCCGCGATCAGGACCATGACCCGCGCGCCCGCGGGGATCTCGACGTTCCCGAGCCGGACGGGAGCCGTCGTCGTCCGGGGGATCATGTGCGCCGACGGCGCGTAACGCAGCACCTCGGTGACGGCCTGCCCGAGCAGGCCGGGGTCGTCGCGCAGCAGGGCCGCCTGGTCGGGATTCTCGGTGAACAGCTGGAGCCCGTTGGTCATGAAGAAGGTGGTCGTCTCGCTGCCCGCCGCGATGATCATGTGGCACATCTGGACGAGCTCGTTGAAGTCCAGGCGGCCGCCCTCGTCGTCGACGGCGTCGATCAGCGCCGAGAGCAGGTCGTCCTTCCGTTCGGCCTGCCGCTGCCGCACGAGGTCGCCGAAGTAGTCGTCGAGGTAGAGCGCGGCCTGATCGGCGGTGTGGAGCTCCGAGGCGGTCATCCCCACCTCGAAGACGCGCTGGAAGTCCCGGATCTTGTCGCGCAGCCGTGGCGCCTCCTCCTGCGGGACTCCGACGAGATGGGCCATGACGCTCAGGGCGAGGGGAAAGCAGACGTCGTTGCACACGTCGCCGCCGCCCGCCTCGGCGAGGGGGGCTATGAGCTCGTCGAACCGGCTCTCGATGTAGGCCCTGTGCTCCAGCACGCGCCTGGGGGTGAAGGCGCGGTTCACGATCCGCCGCAGCCGGGAGTGGTCCGGCGGGTTGGTCCAGAGCATGTTCGAGGCCAGCTTGCTCAGGGCCCGATGCTGTTCCCACTCGCCGCTGAAGCGGCCCGCCATGAAGGTGTAGATGTCCTTGTTGACCTCCTTGCTGCGCAGGAACTCGTCGACGTCGTCGTAGCGGGTGAGCACCCAGGTCCCCAGGGTGCTGCGGTGCACGGGGACGGCCTCGCGGAGCCGGTGGTACCGCGAATGGGGATCGGCCAGGCCCTCAGGGGAGAAGAGGATCTCCGCCAGCGCCTCGTTCGCGGCGTGCCCGGCTTCGGCGTCCGGAGCGGTGGTGTCTACGGTCATCGTGGCTTCCTCGATCGTGTGGGTTCTCGGGCCCGCGTGAATGACGTCCATATCTCGGAATGGAATTCAGGACCAATGATGACGCCCTCGATTAGAGCGTCACTAAAGCCGCACTAATGGCCCGATCAAAGGGATGAAAATCTATCGCCGCACAGATCTCCGTGATAGCTTCGGGAAAATTCAATCCAGCGATGTCCGGAGGTTTTCCAGTGAATTCCCTGCTCCTGCGCAACGGATTGGTCATCGATACCGAACCGGCACCGGTCGCGCACCACAACTGCGACGTCCTGATCGAGAATGGCCGCATCGCCGCACTCGGCCCGGACCTGCCCTCGCCCGCCGGAACGCCCGTGCTGGACGCGACCGACCGCATCGTCATGCCCGGCTTCGTGGACACCCACCGCCACGTCTGGCAGGCCGTGCTGCGCTCCATCGCGGTGGACATGGACCTGCCCGACTACTTCAACCTGGTCCGCCAGCAGCTCGGGCCGCGGTTCCGGCCGGCCGACGTGCGTGCGGCCAACCTGCTGGGCGCACTGGAGTGCCTGGACGCCGGCATCACGACCGTCCAGGACTTCGCCTACGCCCGCGCGGACCGGATCACCGCCGACGGCTACGTCGCCGGTGAGTCGGACTTCGACTACGCCGAGGCGGCCCTGGACGGCCTGCGCGACGTCGGGATCCGAGCGGTCTTCGGCTATCTGCTCACCCCGCAGGACACCGCGGCCGTCCGCAGGGCCCACGCGCTGTTCGGCGCGGACACCCCGCTGCTGACCATGGCCGCCGCCTCGCTCGGGCCGTCGAACCAGAAGATCGACGCCATCACCGCGGACTGGCGTCTGGCCGACGAGCTGGGTCTGCCCCTGGTCACCCATGTGGCCAGCGGCCCGGTCAACGAGCGGCCGATCGAGCTGCTGCGCGACAACGGACTGCTCCGCCCGGACATCCTCTACGTGCACGGCAACTCCCTCGCCGACGACGAGCTGTCGATGATCGGCGACTCGGGCGGCGCGGTGTCCATCACCCCGGCCGTCGAGGCCAGGCTCGGCCACGGCGGCCCGCTGATCGGCAGGCTCCGCACCGCCGGAGTGACCACCGGCCTCGGCGTGGACGTCGTCACCACCGTCGGCGGCGACATGTTCTCGGTCATCCGGGCGGGACTGCTGACCAGCTACCTGGTCCCCGGCCCGCACTTCACCCCCGCCGACCTGCTGAAGATGGCCACGCTGGACGGTGCCGTCGCGCTCGGCCTGGGCGACCGGATCGGTTCGTTCAAGATCGGCAAGCAGGCCGACGTGGTGCTCCTGCGCGCCACCGACGTCAACCTCGCGAGCGCGCACGACCCGATCGGTGCCGTGGTCAGCGCCGCGCACCCCGGCAACGTCGACACCGTCCTGGTGGCGGGCCGGATCGTGAAGCAGGACGGCCGGCTGCTCGACCACGACCTCGCCGGCGTCCGCGAGCGGGCGCAGGAGGCGGCCGACCACGTCACCGCCGAGACGATCCGCGCTTGAGCACCGCTCTATCGGACGGTGCCACTCTCGGAGCCGAGCGTTCACGACCACTCCGCGGAAGAGACCATCGCCAATCCTGATGAGGTCATCATGGGACGATCAGAACCCTTCGTGCTGGAGCCCTCGGAGGCCCGGCCGAATTCCCAGGGCGGTCAGGGATTCACGACCGCGTTCAAACTCCTCGGCCGCGACACCGCCGGTGCGTTCAGCCTTCTCGAATGGGCGCTGGAACCCTGGCAGGAAGGGCCGGGGCTGCACCAGCACGATTTCGACGAGGCGTTCTACGTGCTGTCCGGGCAGGTGGCGTTCCAGGTGAAGGGCGAACGCCATGTCCTGGGTCCGCGCCAGCTGGCGTGGATGCCCCGCAACACCCCGCACGCCTTCTCCAACGCCGGCCCCGAGCCCGCCTCCGGGCTCACCGTCTCCACCCCGGGCGGTCTGGAGGACGTCTTCGCCGCGCTCCGCGCCGGTGAGGCACCGCCCGACCGGTTCCGGGTGGAGCACCTCGGCCCGCCGTTCCGCGCGGCCGGGGCGCCCGAGTCACCCTCCGCGTCCTGACCGACGCCCCGCTGGGGCGCGGCCCCGCGCTCCAGCGCCATCACCGGCCCACAGCCTCTCGGGCGACCCTGGAAGGGATCAGCGCGCATGTCCGCAACAGCCACGCTCAACCGGTTCACCGACTTCATGGTGGGACCAGCGCGGTTCATGAACCTGCTGAGCTGTTTCGAGCTCGGCCTGATCGACGCGCTCCGGCAGCGCGGAGGCCAGACCGCCGCCGAGCTCGGTACGGCGGTCGGCGCCACCTCGAACGCCGTGGAACAGCTCCTGCTCCTGCCGGTCAAGGAGGGCTTCGTCGCCCAGGACGAGGCCACCGGCCGCTACTCCCTCGACGCGCTCGCGGAGGTCCCCGAGGCCGACGTCCAGCGGGTCCTCACCCTGATGAACATGATCAAGGTCACCATGGTCCGGCAGGTGTTCTACCTGACCGAGAGCGTGCTGACCGGCACGCTCGTCGGCCTGGAGAAGCTCTACGGCTTCCAGGGCGGAACCCTCTACGACGCGGTGGCCGAGCACAAGGACCTGCGGGAGTCCTGGGCGACCCTCATGGACAACGTCACCGCCCACATCGACCCCTGGTTCTTCGACAACATCACCGTCCCCGCCGGGGCGCGCGTGCTCGACGTCGCCGGCAACACCGGTCTCGGCGCGATCCTCACCCACAGGCTGAAGGGATCTCCGGGGCTCCACGTTACCACCTTCGACCTACCGGAGAAGGAGAAGGAGGCGCTGGAGAACTTCCGCGCCCACGATCTCGAGGGGCGGTGCGGCTTCGTCGGCGGCGACGTCTTCGAGGGCGTCCCCGCGGGGCACGACATCGTGCTGATCAAGCATTTCCTGGACATGTGGGATAAGGACGAGGTGCGGCGGATCCTGCGGAGCGTCCACCGGTCGCTGGACCACGGCGGCCAGGTCAACATCCTGGTGCCCGTCTACCCGGAGAACACCAGGGAGTCCGCCGCCGTCGACGTCGACTTCTTCCCCGCCTTCTTCCTCGGCTGCACCATGGGCCAGGGCGGACCGCAGAAGATGTCGGCCTACCGCGAACTGCTCGAGGAGTGCGGGTTCACCGTCACGAACACCGTGACCCAGGACCCCGCGAGGCTCCTGCCCGGCACCTTCGTCGTCCACGGCATCCTGTCGGCGACGAAGACCTCATGACCCGGACCGTCCGGGTCGGCGCGCACATCTGGCCGGGAGGCGTGCGCGACTATCCGACCTGGCGTGCGGCGGTGCTGCGGGCCGAGGAGCTCGGGGCCGATCTCGTCTTCGGCTACGACCACTTCCACCGGCCCGCCGTACGCCGCACCGCCACCGGGATCGCGATCGAACCGGTGCAGCCCGACGTCGCCAACTTCGAGGCATGGACGTCCCTGGCGTCCTGGGCGGAGATCACGAAGCGTGCCGAGATCGGCGTCCTGGTCACCGGGATCGGCTACCGCAACCCCGACCTCCTCGCCGACATGGCCCGCACCGTCGACCACATCAGCGGCGGGCGGCTGGTCCTCGGTGTGGGGGCGGGCTGGTACGAGAAGGACTACCGGGTCTACGGCTACGACTACGGGACGCTACGCGCCCGCATGGATCTGTTCGCCGAGGGCGTCGCCCGGATCGAGCACCGGCTGGAGAACCTGACGCCGCCGCCCCTCCGGCGGATTCCGATCCTCATCGGCGGGGCCGGGGAGCAGCGGACGCTGCCCCTCGTCGGCCGGCACGCCCACATCTGGCACAGCGGTCTCGACCTGGAGACCTTCCGCCGCAAGAACGATCTCGTCAAACAGCACGCCGCGGCGGCGGGCCGCGATGACGGGCTGATCGAACGGGCCACCAACTGGACCACCGCGCCCGCGGCCGACTCCCTGCTCTCCGAGGGCGTCACCCTGCACGTCACCGAGCTCAAGCCCACCGACGCGGGCTACGACTTCACGACACTCACCGAGATGCTGGCCTGGCGCGACGCCTGCCGGTAGAAAGGACGGCCGCCATGGAGTACCGCCGGCTGGGCAGGTCGGGACTCAGGGTCTCCGTGCTGACGCTCGGAGCGCTGACCTTCGGCGGACGAGGCGTCTTCGCCAAGGTCGGCACCACCGACGTCGCCGACGCCACCCGCCAGGTCGATCGGGCCCTGGACGCGGGCGTCAATCTGGTCGACACCGCCGACGCCTACTCCGGCGGCGCCTCCGAGGAGATCGTCGGTCAGGCCCTGAAGGGACGCTGGAACCGCGCACTCGTCGCCACGAAGGCCCGGATGCCCACCGGTGCGGGACCGAACGACGCCGGGCTGTCGCGGTATCACCTGATCGCGGCGTGCGAGGCGAGCCTGCGCCGGCTGGGAACCGACCACATCGACCTCTACCAGGTGCACGCCTGGGACGGAGCGACGCCGCTCGAGGAGACCCTCTCGGCGCTGGACGATCTGGTCCGCGCCGGCAAGATCCGCTACGTGGGCTGCTCGAACTACTCGGGCTGGCACCTGATGAAGGCCCTGGCGACGTCCGACAGATGCGGTCTGGCGCGGTTCGTCAGCCAGCAGATCTACTATTCGCTCCAGGCCCGCGAGGCCGAGTACGAACTGGTGCCCGCGGCCGTCGACCAGGGGGTCGGGGTCCTGGTGTGGAGCCCCCTGGCCGGCGGCCTGCTGTCCGGCAAGTACCGGCGGGGCGAGGCGCCTCCGGAGGGGACCCGGCGTTTCGCGGGGTGGAACGAACCCCCGGTGCGCGACGAGGCGCTGCTCTACGACGTCGTCGACGCGCTGGCCGGAATCGCGGAGGAACGCGGCGCCTCACCCGCCCAGGTGGCGCTGGCCTGGCTGCTGTCCCGGCCCGCCGTGACCTCTCTGGTCATCGGCGCCAGGACCGACGGCCAGCTCGCCGAGAACCTCGGCGCCGCCGACCTCGTGCTGACCTCGGGCGAGCTCGACCGGCTGACCGCGCTGAGCGCTCCCGCCCTGCTCTACCCCTACTGGCATCAGGCGAAGCTGGCGGCCGACCGGCTCGGCCCGGCCGACGAGACCCTGCTCCGCCCGCACATCGGTACCTAGGTGCGCCCGGGGCCGGACCGAACGCATCACGCGAACGACACTGTGAGGAGAAACGTCATGACGGAAACGATCGCCCAGAGGACGGCCGCCGGGGAGCCCGCGGAGGGCCCGTCCCTCTACGAGCGCCTCGGTGGGATCTTCGGTATCGCCGCGGTGATGGACGTGCTCACCGACCGGCTCTTCGACAACGTCTCGGCCAACCAGAACCCTTACGTGGCGAAGATGCACGAACGCAACGGGCGTCCGGGGTTCAAGTTCATGGTCACGGCGTGGTCGGTCGAGGAGACCGGCGGACCCCGCTGCTACCCGGGCCGCGACATGCACCACGCCCACGTCGACATGGAGATGAGCGAGCACGACTACGACGTGGTGGCGCTCGAGATCGCCGCCACCCTGAGCTACTGCGGCGTCGGCGTGCGGGAGCAGAAGGAGTACATGGCGATCGTCGAGCGCATCCGACGCGAGATCATCGACGCTCCGGCCAACGAGCGGGCGAAGGTCCTGTGACGCCCCGGCTGATGATCGTCATCGGCTCGACGAGGCCGGGGCGCGCCGGGGCGTCCATCGCGGAGTGGTTCACCGGGCGGGCGCGGGACCACGGCGGTTTCGACACCACCGTGGCCGACCTCGCCGAGCTGGATCTGCCGCTGCTCGACGAGCCCGCCCTCCCCCGGCTGCGGCAGTACACACGGCAGCACACCAGGGAGTGGAGCGCACGCGTCGAGGCCGCCGACGCGGTCGTGTTCGTGACTCCGGAATACAACTTCGGCTATCCGGCGGCCGTCAAGAACGCGATCGACTACCTTCACGCCGAATGGCACCACAAGCCGGTCGGATTCGTCTCCTATGGCGGCGTCTCGGCCGGTACGCGGGCCGTGCAGCAGCTGAAGCAGGTCGTGACGACCCTGCGCATGCTGCCCGTGGTCGAGGGCGTGAACATCGCCTGGCATCCCCGCTTCATCAGCGACGGCCTGTTCCACGCCGACGAGGAGCTGGAGCGGGCCGCGGCGGCCATGCTCGACGAGCTGGTCCGCACCGAGGCCGCGCTGCGCCCGCTGCGCCCGCCGGGCGATCGGGCGGCCTCCGGCTCCAACGGCGCGAAGCCCGCCGCCCGCTGACCGTCCCCACGGACGGCCACCGGGCGGCGGACCTTCTCTTCGGGTCAGCGGCGCTCCCCCGCGACCTGGGTCCCCCGGCCCGGGTCCGGGGCGGGCGCCCCCCGGTCGACCTCCTCGAACAGCTCCGCGGCACGGGCCGCGGTGCCCTTGGCCCAGGCTCCGGTGCTGATCAGCCCCAGCAGCAGAATGCCGGCGCCGAGTCCGGCCACCATCCACCACACGCCCCGTTCGGAGTCGGTGAAGGCGGTCCCTCCGCTGACCGAGCCCACGATCGCTCCGGCGATCGCGACGCCCAGGGTGGTCCCGGTCTGCCTGCCGGCGGAGGCCAGCGAGGTCGCGACGCCCGCCATCGAGCGGGGCATGCCCGAGACGGCCGTGTTGGTGATCGGCGGATTGATCGTGCCCTGGAACACCCCGAAGAGGAGGTAGATCGCGAGCACGAGCACCAGCGGAGTGGCCGGCTCGATCAGGAGCGACAGGACACCGCCCGCGGCCAGTGCGGTACCCGAGACCACCAGCGGCAGCCGGGGACCGCGGGCGCCGACGAGCTTTCCGGTGTACGGCGAGAGCAGGGCGATCAGCGCGCCGACCGGAAGGAGGCTCAGCCCGGCCTGCAACGCCGACATGCCGCGCACGTTCTGCAGGTACAGCGTCGTCACGAACAGGAACGCTCCGAAGGCGCACAGCGCGAACAGCGCCATGAGGATCGCCGAGCTGAACGGCACGCTGCGGAACAGCCGCAGCTCCAGCAGCGGATCGGTCCTGCGGCTCTCGTAGGCGATGAGGACCGCCGCCGACAGCGCCGCGACGGCGAGAAGAACAAGGATCTCCGGCGAGGTCCAGCCGTACCTGTTGGCCTCGATGATCGCATAGACGACACCGCCCAGCACGAGCACCACGAGGAGCTGCCCCACCGGGTCGAACCGGCGTGCCCTCGGCGCCCGGGACTCGGGTACGTACAAGGTGGTCAGGACGGCCGCGATGATCACGATCGGCACGTTGATCCAGAAGATGGACCGCCAGCCGAAGGCGTCGACGAGGGCGCCGCCGAGGATCGGCCCGAGCGCCAGCGACAGGCCCGACATCGAGCCGAACACGCCGATGGCCTTGGCCCTCTCGGCCGGGACGGTGAACGTCGTGGCGATGATCGCCATCGCCACGGGGTTGAGCATGGTCCCACCGACCGCCTGGATCGCACGGGCCGCGATCAGCCATTCGGTGTTCGAGGCCAGCCCGCACAGGAGCGAACCGAGGCCGAACGCGACGAGGCCGATCTGGAAGACGCGCTTGCGCCCCACCCTGTCGGCGGTGGACCCGGCCAGCAGCAGGAAGCTGGCGAGGACCAGGGTGTAGGCGTCGACCGTCCACTGCAGACCGGTCACCGAGGCGTCCAGTGAGCGGTGGATCGTCGGCAGCGCGGTGTTGACGATGGATATGTCCATCACCACGACGATCATGCTGGCGCAGCAGATGGCCAGCACCAGCGATCTCTGGCGTGAGCTGAGTTCGGTCATGGGAATCCCATCTGGTGATTGGTCACGATGCTAGTTTTTAGAGCGTGCTCGAAGTCAATCCGCAGCAGCCGAGGAAGCCCGCTCCCGCCGAGGGCGAGATCGGCGTGAGCATCGCCGAGGCCGCCCGCCGCACCGGGCTCAGCGTCCACACGCTCCGCTACTACGAACGCGCCGGCCTCGTCATCACCGGTGTCGGCCGCACGAACGGGGGCCGTCGGCGCTATCACCAGGTGGACCTGGACTGGATCTCGGTCTGCACCAAGTTGCGGGCCACCGGCATGCCGATCAGGACCATCCAGCGCTACGCGCGTCTCGTGGCCGAGGGCCACGGCAACGAGGAGGAGCGGCTGGCCCTCATGGAGGCCCACAGCGCCGACGTGACCGCCAAGATCGCTGAGCTTCAGGAGAACCTGAGACTCATCGACCACAAGATCGACGTCTATCGGGGCAGGCTCGCGGCGGGTGACGCCGACCGGCTGTGGGCGTCGGGGATCCGGCCCACCGGCGGCTGAAGGCCGCCCGGCGGGCCGGACCGGGCCTCAGCCGCCCTCCGGTCCCGGCTCCTCGACGATCGCCACGACCCTGGTCCAGCCCGCGCCCAGCCCTGCGAGCCGGACGGGGAAGCAGGCCACGGTGAATCCGGTCGCCGCCGGCAGCGCGTCGAGGTTCGCGAGCTTCTCCAGCTGGCAGTAGGGGCGTTCACGGCCGTACAGGTGCGCGGGCCACAGCACGGCGTTGTCGCCGTGCTCGCGGTAGTCACCGAGCATCGAGGCGAACGGCCTGTCGAAGCCCCAGGCGTCGATGCCGACGACCTTCACACCGCGCTCGACGAGGTAGGCCGTGGACTCCCTGGTCATCCCCGGATGCTCGGTCCGGTAGGCCTCGGTCCCCCAGAGCCGGTCCGCTCCCGTCCAGATCAGGGCGATGTCGCCCGCCCGGAGCTCATGGGGGATCTTCGCCAGGGCGTCCTCGACGTCGGCGGCGGCGATTCCGGCACCGGGCGGGACATGGCGCAGATCGAGCCGGACACCGGGGGCCAGGCACCACTCCAGCGGGACACCGTCGATGGCGGCCGCGGCCTTTCCGCCGCTGAGCTCGCCGTAGTGCAGCGGCGCGTCCATGTGGGTGCCGGTGTGCGTGGTGAGGGTGATCGTCTCATTGGTGATCGCCTCGCCTTCGGGGAAATCAGCCGGCGTGAGACCCAGGGCGGCGGGCGCCGCCTTGTGGTCGATGACGGAGATCTCGACCGGCGTCGCCTCACTCGGGCCGTCGAGGACCGGCACGCTGAGATCGATCAGCCGTCGGCTCACGCGGGGCTCCCGACCGTTTTCGCCCGCTTCTCCGACTCCGCCCGCACCGCGTCGAGGTCGGCGTGGCTGTTGCGGTCCACCGCGGCCCGCAGCAGTTCGGTGGCCTGCTCCTGGGACGGAACGGCCTCGGTGGGACGCGCGGCGAAGTCATGGGTGATGACGAGCTGGGTGCGCCGGTCACCGAGCGGGAGCGCCCGCCATTCACCGCCCATGAACTCGATCATCGCGGCGTTCTCCAGCTGCCGGTAGGCGATGGTGCGGCGCTCGGGATAGAGATCGCGGCGGGTGACCCAGCTCTGGATCTGCCCGCTGACGTCGACCACGAGCCGTGCGATCTGGTAGGCGTCGGTCTGCTCGAGCATCGTCGAGGACTCGGTGGGCGGGAACAGGTCGGCGTAGCCCTCGATGTCCTCCAGCACGGCGTAGACGACGTCCGCCGGTGCCTCGACGGTCACGGTGTGCTCGGTGTGGAACATGGCGTTCACCCTTCCGCCGCCCGACGGCAGCAGCTCCTCGTGATTGGCGTAAGCGCACTCGTAATCCAGTTCTCCACGCCATTTCCCGATGAACTCATGCACGGCCGGCGTTTCGGAGAACTTCCGCAGGGTCGCGACGTCCGCGCAGGAGAACTGCGCGATGTGCGTCGCCGTCATTCCCCTGGACCGTTCGTCGACGGGGAACAGAAGATGGGGTCCCCAGCCGAAGCCCGACACGAGACCGGAACCGATCGTGATGTCGCGGAGGCCGTCGAAGAAGGCCCGTACCTTTTCCTCGCCGGCCTCCGGAGAGAACCGGTAGATGAGTGTGTGCACGATCATGATCCGAAGCTAGGAGGGCGGCCTAGAAGCCCTCTCAACCGCCGCTGAAACCCCAGCCCGGTGGGCGGGCTCAGGCCAGGAGCACGGGCTTGAGCACCTCCTCGCACCAGGTGCGATAGGAGGTCGGTGTGGCCGACCGAGCGGTGCGCGGCTCCAGGGTGTCCAGGCCCTCGTTCTTGGCCGACAGCATCTCCGCGGTGCCGCGCGCCATCGCCTCCGACATCCCCGCCCCCGCCATCGCGGCCGCGAACTCCCCCGCCGGAACCTGCTCATAGCGCACCGGGACTCCCGCCACCTCGGCGGTGATCCGGGCGACGGCGTCGAAGGAGAGGTCCTCGGGGCCGAGAACGGGAACATCGGCCCGGCCCCGCCAGGAACGGTCGAGCAGCCACCGGACGGCGACGGCCGCGATGTCCCGGGTCGCGACGACGGGCAGCGCGAGCCCGGGGGCGACGGGCGAGGAGAACACGCCGCGCTCCCTGATCGACCCGGCGTGGGTGAGCATGTTCTCCATGAACGCCGGCATCGTCAGGGCCCGGTGGGGCACGCCCGTGCCGGCCATCAGGTCGTCCATCGCCAGCGACGCCGTGACCAGGCCCGCCCTCCCCGCGAAGCCGCGGCCGAGGGCGGAGATCCCGACCACGTGGCCGACGCCGTGGCGGACGAGCGCGTCGCAGGCGGGACGGGAGAAACCCGAGTAGGCGTCGTCGGGATCGGCGGCGCGCGGATCCGGCGGGACCAGCCAGAAGACCGCGTCGGCCCCCTCGAAGGCACGGTCGACGACGGCGGGGTCCCCATGGGAACCGGGCACGACCTCGGCGCGCTCGCGGGTCCCGCCGGGAAGCCGGGACGGGTCACGGGCGATCACCCTGACGGTTCGGCCCGCGCTGAGTAGGCGGTCGAGGACCTGGCGGCCGATGGCGCCCGTGGGCGCGGTGACGACGATCATGCGGAACTCCTCTGGATGCCGGAAGCGGGCACACCTTAGGCACGGACGGCCGCGTGCCGGGCGGCCGCTCGAGTGCGCGTTGAGCCGGCGGCGCCACAGTTCCCGGAGACCGATCACGGACCCGGGAGCGCGGATGCCTACCGAGAAGGACCTCGCCGGAACATGGCGGCTGGTGGCCCACTTCTATCTGGAAGACGACGGATCGACCAGCGAAGGGCCGATGGGCGAGCGGGCCGACGGCCTGCTCATCTACCACGAGGACGGGTACATGGCGGCGAGCCTGATGCGCACCGCGCCGCCGGCGGAGGACGGCTCCCCGCCCCAGGCCTACCTGGGCTCAGCCGACGACTACCTCGGCTATTCCGGACGCTGGCAGGTCCGGGACGGCGTCGTCGTCCACCAGGTCCTCATCGGGTCCCACGCCCGGGTGGTGAACACCGAGCAGATCCGTGAGATCTCGCTGGAGGACGGCGTCCTCCGGCTGCTGCGACACCTCGGCGGACCGCACGACCATGTCGTCATGGACTGGCGGCGAGTCCCGCCAGAGCGACCGTTGAGTGGGAGTTGAGCCGCCGCGAATAGCTTCCGGAGACGAAGAGAACCGTCCGAACACTCGAGTGCGGAGGCCGCCGATGAATTGGCAGGAATATGCCGGAGGTGCATCGTGAATCGTCGGGTCGTCATCACCGGAATGGGAGTCCGGGCGCCGGGAGCCCTGGGCAGGAAACAGTTCTGGGATCTGCTGTCGTCAGGACGGACCTCGACCAGGCGCATCTCCTTCTTCGACCCCGCCCCCTACCGATCGCAGGTGGCCGCGGAGGTGGACTTCGACGCCGCCGCCGAAGGCCTCAGCCCGCGGGAGATCCGGCGGATGGACCGGGCGACGCAGTTCGCCGTGGTCTGCGCCAGGGAAGCGGTCTCCGACAGCGGCATCGACCTCGCGGCGGGATCACCTCACCGCGTGGGGGTGAGCCTGGGCAGCGCGGTCGCCGCGGCGACCAGCCTCGAGCGCGAGTACCTGGTGCTGTCGGACTCGGGCCGGCGATGGGAGATGTCGGTCGACCATCTGTCCCCGCACATGTTCGACCACATGGTCCCCAGCATCATGCCCGCGGAGATCGCCTGGGCGGTCGGAGCCGAAGGACCCGTCGCCATGATCTCGGACGGATGCACCTCGGGGCTCGACGCCGTCGGCCACGCGGCCGCGTTGATCCGGGAAGGCAGCGCCGACATCATGATCTCGGGTGCCACCGACACCCCGATCACCCCGATCGTGGTGGCCTGCTTCGACGCGATCAAGGCGACGACCACCTACAACGACGACCCCGCCCATGCCTCCCGGCCCTTCGACGGCACCCGCAACGGCTTCGTGCTGGCCGAGGGGGCGGCCGTGTTCGTCCTCGAGGAGCTGACCTCGGCGACGAACCGGGGAGCGCACATCTACGCCGAGGTCGGCGGCTTCGCGACCCGGTGCAACGCCTACCACATGACCGGCCTGAAGACCGATGGCAGGGAGATGGCCGAGGCGATCCGGGTGGCCCTCGGCCAGGCTCGGCTGAACCCCTCCGACGTCGACTACATCAACGCCCACGGGTCGGGCACCAAGCAGAACGACCGGCACGAGACCGCCGCGTTCAAACGCAGCCTCGGCGCGTGCGCCTACAAGACGCCGGTGAGCTCGATCAAGTCGATGGTCGGCCACTCGCTGGGCGCCATCGGCTCGGTGGAGATCGCCGCGTCGCTCATGGCGATGGAGAACCACGCCGTCCCCCCGACGGCGAACCTGCGCACCTCCGATCCCGAGTGCGACCTCGACTACGTTCCCAACACGGCTCGCGAGCACCACACCGACACGGTCCTGACGGTCGGCAGCGGCTTCGGCGGCTTCCAGAGCGCGATGGTCCTCACCCGGCCCTGGTCGGCATGCTCATGAGCGTGATCACCGGGCTCGGTGTCGTCGCGCCCAACGGCATCGGGGTCAAGGAGTTCTGGGCCGCGACGCTGTCGGGCCGCAGCGGTATCGCCGACCTCGACCGGTTCGACGCGTCCGGATACCCCGCCCGGCTCGCCGGGCTCGTGAACGGCGTCGATCCGGCCGCCCTCCTGCCCGGACGCCTCCTGCCCCAGACGGACGTCTCCACCCGGCTCGCCATGATCGCCGCACAGAGCGCCCTCGAGGACGCCTCGGTCGACACCACCGCCGTACCCGACTACGACATGGGAATCGTCACGGCCAACGCCTCCGGCGGGTTCGAGTTCACCCACCGGGAGTTCAAGAAGCTGTGGAGCCTCGGCCCCGAGCACATCAGCGTCTACGAGTCCTTCGCCTGGTTCTATGCGGTGAACACGGGCCAGATCTCGATCAGGCACGGCATGCGCGGCCCCTCGACCGCCCTGGTCGCCGACCAGGCGGGCGGCCTGGACGCCCTCGGCCACGCGCGGCGCATCGTGCGCTCCGGCGTTCCGCTGGTGCTGAGCGGCGGCGTCGACTCGGCGTTCGACCCGTGGGGCTGGGCCTCGCACCTGGCCAGCGGCCTGGTGAGCACCGATCCCGACCCCACCACCGCCTACCGGCCCTTCGACGTGCGGGCGGCCGGCTACCTGCCCGGCGAGGGCGGCGGCATCTGCGTGGTCGAGGACCCCGCCGCCGCGCACGCCCGTGGCGCCCAGATCTACGGCGAGATCGCCGGATACGCCGCCACGTTCGACCCCGCACCGGACAGCGGACGCCCACCGGGCCTGCGGCGGGCCGCCGAGTCCGCGCTCGCGGACGCCGGGATCGGCCCCGCCGACGTGGACGTCGTCTTCGCCGACGCGGCGGGCGTGCCCGAACTCGACCGCTTCGAGGCCGGGGCTCTGCGCGAGATCTTCGGTGAGCGAGGCGTGCCGGTCACCGCTCCCAAGGCGCTGACCGGACGGCTGCTGTCCGGTGGCGGCGTCCTCGACGTCGTCTCGGCGCTCATGAGCGTCCAGGAGCAGGTCATACCCCCGACCTTCGCCACCGGCGACGTCCCCGCCGGCTACGGCATCGATCTCGTGCTCGGCGAGCCTCGCCCGGCCGCGGTGGACACCGCGCTGGTCCTGGCCCGCGGCCGCTGGGGTTTCAACTCGGCCATCGTCATCCGCAACCACAGGAAGGAAAACTGACATGACCCAGACCATGGACATCGACGCCCTGCGCGGCATCCTGATCGACTGCGCCGGAGGCGATGACGTCGACGCCCTGCGCGGCGACATCCGGGAGTCCTCGTTCGAGGAACTCGGCTACGACTCCCTCGCCCTCATGGAGACCGCGGCCAGGCTGAAGCGCGACCACGGCGTCGTCATCTCCGACGAGCGCCTCACCGAGGTCCGGACCCCGGTCGAGTTGCTCGTACTGGTCAACGACCAGATCGCGGCCGTCGCCGGCCATGCCGCCGACGGCTGACCCGATGCCGCCACAGAGGTCCACCGCGCGCCGGCGCCGCGTCGGCCGGGCGGCCGCGCGGGCGGCGCGCTCGGCGGCCCGGCATCTGTTCGCCGGGCTCGCCCTGCTCGGGAACGCCGCGCTGCAGCCTCCTCTCGAGCCCTCCGAAGACCCGCGCACTCCCCCCGTGAAGCAGGAGAGATGATCCCATTCACCGACACCTCCCCCTCCGGCGACGAACTGATCGCCCCGGTGACCTCGCTGCGCGAACTCGCGCTCGCGGCCGCGGCCCCCGCCGCCCTGCGGGCCGCCATCAGGATCGGCCTCGCCGACGAGCTCGGTGACGCTCCTGTGCCCGTCGACCGGCTGGCCCTGACCCTCAAGGTCGAGCCGGCCCTCCTCGAACGCCTGCTGCGCAACCTCGCGTGCTACGGCGTGTTCGCCGGGACGGCCGCCGGAGTGGCGCACACTCCCGTCTCGGCGCTGCTGCGCGAGGACCATCCCCAGAGCCTCAGGAACTGGGTCCTCTGGGTCACCGAGCCGTGGACATGGGAGCTGTGGCCGCTTCTCGAGCGGGCGGTCCGCGACGGCGGGCAGGGCCTGTTCGAGGACAGGTACGGCGCGTCCTTCTTCACGCACCTGCACCGGGAGTGGCCGGAGTCGACAGAGGTGTTCAACCGCTCCCAGACCGAGCTGAGCCGGATCACCTCCGCCGCGATCGCCGAGGCGCTGGACCTGAGCGACGTCACGACGGTCGCCGACGTCGGCGGCGGCCGGGGCCACAACCTGTCCGTCCTGCTGGAGCGCAACCCGCACCTGAGAGGGTTTCTGGTCGACCTTCCCGCGGCGATCGCCGACCCCGACCCGCGGCTGCGCTCCGGTGGCGCCCTCGCCTCGCGCTCCAGCGTGCTCGCGGGCGACTGCCTGGAGGAGATCCCCGTCGAGGCCGACGTCTACCTGTTCAAGAGCATCCTCGAATGGGACGACGAACTCACCGTCACCGCGCTGCGCAACGCCGGGCGGGCGGGCCGCTCCGGCGGACGGGTCCTCGTCGTGACCAACCTCGTCGACGACAGCCCCGAGATCAGGTACGCCACGGGGATCGACCTGCTGTTCCTGCTCAACACCAACGGCAGGAGGCACACGATGAAGGGCGTCACGCGGCTCGTCGAACGGGCGGGGCTGCGGCTCGACCGGGTCTCTCCCGTCAGGCCGCTGCTCCACGTGATCGAGGCGTCCATCCCCTGACGGCCCCGCCCGGGCCGCCGGGGTACCGGACGTTCAGCCGCTCCTGAGGATCTCCTGCTGGACCTCCCTGGCCTCGGCGGAGGGTCCGATCCCGAGATCACGGTCGAGGACCGCGCGGAGCCGGTGGTAGACGGTCAGGGCGTCACCGCGACGTCCTGACCGGTGCAGGGCCTGCATGAGACGGATGTGGAAGGACTCGTTCAGCGGGTGGTCGGCGACCAGGCGCCGCAGCTCGCCGACGAGCTCACCGCACCTGTCGGTGGCGAGGTCCGCCTCGATCCGTGCGGAGACCGCCTCGAGGCGCTGTTCCTCCAGGTACACCGAGAGTCCCTGGAGATGCGGCCCCGCGGTGACGTCCGCCAGGGCCGGGCCCCGCCAGAGCGCGAGGGCCTCGCGAAGCAGCTCCGACGCGTGGTCGGGCCGGCCCAGGCGCAACGCGGTCAGGCCACGTCCCAGCAGATGCTGGAACCTGAAGACGTCGACGTTGTCGCGCGGCACCGTCAGCAGGTAGCCGCCCGGACGGGTGACCAGCAGGGTCGTGCCGTTCGCCGACCTCGGCGCCTCCCTGAAGAGCTTGCGCACCTGGTAGACGTAGGTCTGCACGATGGTCTTGACCGAGCTGGGCGGACTGCACGGCCACAGCTCGTCGATCAGCTGCTCCATGCTGACCATGGTGTTGGTGTTCGCCGCCAGCATCGCCAGCATCTGCCGCAGCTTCGCCGCGGTGATCACCGAGCGGCGGCCCGTCGTCATCCTGGAGGTGAAGCCCACCTCCAGCGTTCCCAGAAGATCGATCCGAATCTGCTCGCTCAGCATGGGGAGTCTCTCCGGTAGCGTTCGCTGTGATCTCGAGGTTAAGCGGGCGCCCCGGTTCTTGATCAGTGCACCTAAGTGGGCCCCGATCGGTGTTCCCTAAGTGACATCGTGGTCGATGAGACCCACCGCGAGCGCCTTGTTGACCGCGTCGATCCGGGACACGGCACCGAGCTTCTCGAAGATGTTCTGCATGTGGCGCTTCACGGTCCCCTCGGCGATCCCCAGCCGGCTGGCGATCTGCCGGTTGCTCAGCGCGGACGCCACGAAGCCGAGCACCTGCTGCTCCCGGTCGGAGAGCGGCGCGGGCGGCCGCTGCTGTGGGGCGGCCAGGCTCTGCCGGGTCACCGCGACCGTGACCTGCGGTTCCGGCTCGCCCAGCGCCCTGATCGTGGCCACCAGCGTGGCCCGGCTGACGCTTTTGTGGAGGTAGCCGCTGACCCCCTCCCCCAGCAGCTCCCGCACCTGAGACTGCTCGTCATGAGCACTCAGGATCAGGACATGGGTGGCGGGGCTCTCCTCGCGGATCCGCTGGAGGGTGGTCAGCGCGCTCTGGCCCGGCATCTCGAGATCGAGGAGGACCAGATGGGGCCGCTGGGCGGCCACGGCCGCCACCGCCGCCTCGCCGCTGCCGACCTGCGCGACGACGACGAAGCCGGACTCCGCCTCCAGCGCGTCCGCGAGCACCCCGCGCAGCAGGGTGTGATCGTCGGCCAGCACGATACTGATCGTCTTGTCATCCGTGTCCGCCACGGCCCGCCCCCATCGCCGCCCGTCCGGAAGCATGTTGTATTTGACCAAATCATTGGCTCCCGGACAACCGCCCGGAGCGGACCGTGATCACCGTTCTTCTCAGTGTCGTGCCGCCGATGGTGCTTTGGTGGCATAGGGCAGGGGGACCGTGAGGCGCACCTGGTTGCCGCCGTCGGCGCGCGGCTCCCACACCATCTGGCCGCCGAGCAGTTCCAGCCGCTCGCGCAGCGAGACGACCGCGAGGCCCAGGGGCGTGGCCGACGAGGCGTCCCCCCAGGCGACGCTGCCGCCCAGCAGGCACCTGACCTCGCGCGGGCCGACTCTGACCTGCAGTTCGACCGCCGACGTACGCCCGTACCGCACCAGTGCCCCGGCGGCCTCGCTCAGCGTCATCAGCAGCATGTCCCGGATGTCCTGGCTGAGCAGGCTCTCGTCGCCGGTCACCGACAGGCGGGCCTCGACCCCACCGGCGCCGAGCACCGGGGTGTTCTCCCGCAGCGCCGCTTCGAGTGACGCCCCCGACAGCCGGCGCCGCAGTTCGACGTTGACGTCCCTGATGGTCTCGAGCGTGCCGGCGAGCCCTTCGATCGAGGCCTGGAGGCCCGCGGGATCGGCGTCCCGCTCGAACCGTTCAAGGTCGGCGAGGGCGTCCCACAGCCCGGGTACGAGCCGGCCCTCCAGGTCGCGGGCGATCCGGAAGCGCTCGTCACGGTCGGCGGTCTCCGCCCGCACCCGCAGGTAGTCGATGTAGAGGGAGGACATCGCCATCGCACGGTTCACCAGGTCGGCGTGGATCCCGGCCAGCACGTCGGCGCTGCGCTCCGCCGACGCACCGGAGGACACCAGGACCTCGAGGACGGTCGGGGAGATCACATCGAACAGCCTGACCGCGATCTGGAAGGAGTCCTCCGGATGGACCTTGAAGCCTTCGGGGCCCGGCGGCGAACCGGGCTCGCCGCGGAGGCCCGCCAGCACGTTGTCGAGAACCGTCCCGACGAACGCGCGCACCAGATCGGGATCGCCGATGGTGAACGTGGCCCGTACGCAGTCGTCGAGGAAACGGGTCCTGCCCCGTTCCAGGGCCCCGGCCAGGTCCCCGCGATCCCCCGCCATCGTCCCCCTCGGTTCAGTCGGCCATGCCCGTGCTCAAGGGAGCCGAGACCAGGATGCGTGTTCCCCCGCCCGGTCGCGAGTCCACCGCGAGGTCCCCGCCGACGCTGTGGGCACGTTCCCGCATCGACAGCAGGCCGGTCCTGCCGGTGGAGGACTCCACCGTATCCGGCCGGAAGCCCGAGCCGTCATCGGTGATCGAACACACGACCGTGTCCGGATGCGCGCCGACCTCGATCGTCACCGCCGTCGCCCCGGCATGGCGCAGCGCGTTGCGCAGGGCCTCGCGGATGATGAGGAACAGCTCGGCCCTGATCCGGTACGGGATCGCCGACTCGTCCCCATGCAGGACGGCCGTGACCGTGGGACGGATCGGCCCGAGCACCTCCAGATAATGGTTGACCAAGGCGTGGAGGGAATCCTCGTCACGGGGCAGCACCAGGTCGCCGCTGATCTCCTCGAGCGCCGTCAGGCTCTCGGTGAAGGCCGACCTGGCCGCCTGGAGCCGTTCCGCGCCGTCGGTCCGGCCACCGCAGCCCGACAGCGCGTACAGCTCGAGGCCGCGATGGGAGGCGCTCACCCAGCTGGCCACCCTGTCGTGGATCTCGCGGGAGACCCGCAGCCGCTCCTCGACGTGCGTGGTCTGGATTCCGCTGATCAGATAGTCGAGGTATCCGGCGGTCGCGGTCATGATGCGCTCGACGACGGTGCGGTTGAGGGCGGAGAGCACGGGTGCGACCAGAATCGGCCAGCGTTCCCTGTCCTCCAGCCGGGCCAGAAGGATCCCGGTCGCCACCTCGAAGAAGATGAGGCTCGCCGCCTTGGACTCGTCCAGGCCGAGGCCTTCGGCCGCGCGCAGCCTGCCGATGGATCTGCTGAGGGCGTTCTCCCGGTCGGCGCCGGCGCCGGGCTCGCCCCTCAGCTCGGCGCAGACACCGTCGATGCAGGTCACGATGTGCTCGGTGAACAGTCGGCGGGCCCCCGGGTCGAGGGCGACCCGGTTGCCGCGGCGCCGCGCCTCGTCGAGAGCGGAGGCGACGATCTCCTTCTTGCAGGACTCCAGGTACTCGGCCGCGCTCTCGTGGCTCATAGAACTATGATCACACCCGCCGCCAGGTACTGCGTAGCCATGAAGATCCGGTAAGGGCGGCGACGGACGGCACGCCCGCCCTCCGGATCGGCGCCGAGGCTCGTCGCGGCCACTGCGGCACCGCCCACGAGGAGCACCAGCGCCGCGGGCAGGACCGCGGGAGCCCGCCACAGCGCCCAGCCGACGGTGACGAAGCCGAGCGCGAGGGCCGCCGCCGCCAGCAGGCTCTGCGCGCCCCGCTCGGTCAGCAGGATCGGCAGGGTGCGCCGGCCCGCTAGCAGGTCGCCCTCACGGTCGCCGAGGTCCTTGGTCTGCCCGATCAGGCCGGTCCACACGCCGAGGGCGACCATGCAGGTCCAGGCCGCCGCCGACGGCCAGGAGCGTTGCAGTGTCAGCCAGCCCACGAGGAACGCGCAGAAAGAGAAACAGAATCCGAAGACGAACGCCCCCGCGACGCTCTTCTTGAGGGTCACCGGCCTCGCGGAATAGAAATATCCCAGTACCAGCAGGACCGTGACGGGACCGAGCAGGAAAGGCTCCACGACCATCGGCACGGCGAGCGCCACGAGAGTGCAGCAGAGCACGAGCGCCTCGGCCGCGCGCACCGGGAGAGCACCGCTGGCCACCGGCCTCATGGAGCCGTTCGCCCGGTCTTCCACCAGGTCGCGGGTGCCGTTGAACACGTAGACCGCGATGCTCGCGGCGACCCAGGAACCCACCCCAGTCGAGACCCTGGTGGCTCCGTGGAGGGTCATCGGGGTCCTGGCCAGCGCCGAGCCGGCGACGACGCGCAGCACGCACATGACCTGGACGGTGGGACGCGCCTCCTTCCAGCACAGGAGGAGGGTGCGGATCAGACGCGGTGCGCGGAAATCGTCGCGGGCAGGACCGTGCTCTTCGCTGTCAATGTCCATTGATGCACATTCCTAAAGTCCGGCCGGAACAATATGAATAACGTAGGACATTAGTGATCGTATAACTACAGCTGAGGTCGGTGAACATTTCCATGGTGAACGCACCGGACGTCCCTCTCGTTCATGACTGGTCAACGCCCCGCCCGCTCCATTCCGTCCAGGTCAGTGACGAGTCACTCCGAGACGGCCTGCAGAGCCCCTCGGTCCGGCAGCCGCCGGTCGAGGAGCGCGTCGAGTTGCTCCGCCTCATGGCCGGGCTGGGGATCGACGCAGCCGACATCGGCATGCCCGGGTCCGGCCCGGTGGCCTACGGCGCCGTTCTGGCCCTGGCGGGGGCCGTCGCGCGGGAGGGGCTCCCGATCGCACTCAACTGCGCGGCCCGCACCGTGGAGGAGGACATCAGGCCGATCGCCGAGATCTCCGCGGCGACGGGCGTGCCGATCGAGGTGATGGCCTTCATCGGCGCGAGCCCGGTGCGGCTGCACGCCGAGGGATGGTCGGTCGAGCGGGTCACCGCGGAGGTCGCCGCCTCCGTGCGTTTCGCCGTCGCCCAGGGCCTTCCGGTCTGCCTGGTCACCGAGGACACCACCCGGTCGCGGCCCGAGCTGCTCGCGGCCCTCTACCGGACCGCGCTCGACGAGGGCGCCACCCGGCTGTGCGCCGCCGACACCGTGGGCCACGCGACGCCGGAAGGCACCGCCCGTCTGGTCTCCTGGCTGCGGACCGAGCTGATCGACCGGCACGGCTTCACCGGGACTCCGCTCGACTGGCACGGCCACAACGACCGGGGCCTGGCCCTGGCCAACAGCCTCGCGGCGCTCGAGGCGGGCGCCGACCGCGTGCACGGCACCGCGCTCGGCATCGGCGAACGCTGCGGCAACACCGCCATGGAGCAGATCCTGCTCAACCTCCACCTGCGGCACGCCCCGCGCGACCTCACCACCCTGGCCGCGTACTGCGCGAGGGCCGCGGAGGTCTTCGGCCGCCCGATCCGGGACGACGACCCCGTCATCGGCCACGACGCCTTCCGCACCGGCACCGGAGTGCACGCCGCCGCCATCAGCAAGGCCCCGGACGACCGCACCGCGGGCCTCGTCTACTCGGCCGTCCCCGCCGCGGACCTCGGACGGTCCCAGCAGGTCGTGGTCGGGCCGGTCAGCGGCCGCTGGAACCTGCGGAACTGGCTGCGCTCCCACGGCCTTCCCGAAGACCCCGGCTGTCTCGACCGCCTCGTCGAGATGGCACAGCATTCCGACGGGCCGCTGTCGGACGCGGCGCTCCTCGCCCTCGTCGCCGAGCACGGCGGCCAGGCGGTGCCCGGGCGAACCAGATGACAACATCACGAAGGTGACACTTTATCAACGCAGATGGTTGCATTGTTTCTGATTGTTTCCCTAGATTTCCGGGATGGCACTGAGGCGAGCTTCGCGAGCAGGCACGGCGGGACCCGTTCTGGTGGGGGGTTGCCCCCGTTCGGGGACGACTCTGCTGAGGACGATGCTCAACAGCCATCCGTCGCTGGCCGTCCCGCACGAGACCCGGTTCGTGGTGCCCGCCTGGCGCCGCAGGGACTCCTTCGGTGATCTGCGGGATCCCGAGCGCCGCCGCGACGTCGCCCGGTGGATCATCGAGACGCCCAGCAGCAGGTCCGAACGGCTGGGGATTCCGGCCGGTGAGCTGATCGAGCTCTTCGCGGAGGCGCCGCCGACCCTCGGCTCGCTCATGGCCGCCGCCTTCTCCCGGCACGCCGAGCGCAACGGCAAGGAGCGGTGGGGTGACAAGCGCCCGCACTACGTGAAGAACATGAACGCCGTCCTCGGGTTCTTCCCCGACGCCCGGTTCGTCAACGTCATCCGTGATCCCCGCGCCTGCGCCCTGTCCATGGGCCGCATCTGGGAGAACTTCGGCGACATCTACTCGGCGGCGGAGGTCTGGGAGCGTTCGGTGCTGGCCGGCGAGGCCGCGGCCAGGAAGCTGGAACCCGGCCGCTTCATGACGATCCATTACGAGGATCTCGTCACGAAGCCGGATGACACCCTCGACCGCGTCTGCCGCTTCCTCGACCTCGACACCGCCCACATCGGCAAGATGCTCGACTATCCCGAGGGCCCCGGCCTGCCGACGGGCCAGATCTACGAGAAGGCCACCCGCGCCCCCGACCCGGAAGCCATGCACCAGTGGCGCGGACGCCTGGACGGGGCCGCCCTCGGCTTCATCGAGCACGTCCTGGCCAAGCCGATGGCCAGGCACGGATACCTCCCCGAGGGCGACGGCCGCAGGCCCGAGGCCGCCATGCTCCGCGACTTCGCCTCCCTGCGCTCCACCCGTGACTGGGAGGACAGGCGCCGTGACCTGGTCGAACTCAAGCGCCGCTTCACCCACCGGCAGCCCCCCGCCTCCCTCGTCCCCGGGCCGCGCCCCGCCACCGACGATCTCCACCACGAGCCGGGGACGCCCTCGAAGAACCGGTGAGCGTTGGCCCCTCGTGGCCCGTCCGATACGATCACCTCCTAGGTGAGCCGGGAAGTCTGGTCGGCAGGTCCTCGTCAGACGAGCCCGAAAGCCACCGCCATGACCCTCACCTCCCGCCCCGCCGGCCCCGTGCCGATCGCGCCGCGCCATGAGCGCACCAGAGGTGCACGGGCCCTTCGCATCCCGCGGATTCCGGTCCTCTGTGAACGCGGTGAGCCGCCCGACCAGGCGGGCCCCCGTCTCGGACGAACGGCCGTGCGGCCTCGTCGACGGACGGGATGACCAGCCCGCGACTTGGTGTGACGCATCCCGGTGGGAAACAATCGCCACCCCCGGGGCGCATGACCGTCCTGCGGATACTTCGACGGTGAGGGGAAAGAGATGGACGTGGAGCAGACGGCGCTGCCCGGGATCGGGCTGCGTCACGAGTTCACCACCCAGTCGGGACGGCGGATCGGCGTCGTGTCGCACCGGTCCGGCCGGCGCGATCTGGTGATCTATGACAAAAACGACCCGGACCAGGCGTGCGAGACGGTCAAGCTGAACGACGAGGAGGCCGACGCCCTCGTCGAGCTGCTCGGGGCGCCGCGCATCGTGCAGCGGCTGAACGCCCTGCACCGCGAGGTCGAGGGCCTGGTCAGCCTTCAGGTACCCGTCACGGCCCGCTGGGACGCCCGTCAGATGGGCGACGCGCAGGTCCGTACCCGTACCGGGGCGTCGATCGTCGCGATCGTCCGCGCCGGGCAGGTCAACGCGAGCCCCGGCCCGGACTTCGTGCTGGCCGAGGCCGACGTGGTCGTCGTCGTGGGCAGCCCGGAGAGCACCGAGGCCGCCAGCCAGATCCTGACGAGCGGTTAAGGGGAGCGAGTGCATCACACAGCGGTTCTGTTCCTGGAGCTGGGCGCCGTCCTCCTCGGTCTCGGGGTGCTCGGCGCCTTCGCCCTCCGCGCGGGCATCTCCCCCATTCCCCTCTACCTCATCGCCGGGCTGGCGTTCGGCCAGGGCGGTCTCGTACCGCTCGCCACCAGCGCGGACTTCATCCAGATCGGCGCCGAGATCGGCGTCATCCTGCTCCTGCTCACCCTGGGCCTGGAGTACAACGCCAGTGAGCTCGTCACGAGCCTGAAGGGCAACGCCCGCGCGGGAATCGTGGACTTCGTCCTCAACGCGGCGCCGGGCGCGATCGTCGCGCTCCTGCTCGGCTGGGGCCCGGTCGCCGCGGTGGCGATGGCGGGCGTCACCTACGCGACGTCGTCGGGCATCACCGCGAAGGTCCTCTCCGATCTCGGCTGGATCGGCAACCGCGAGACGCCGGTCGTGCTGTCCCTGCTGGTGTTCGAGGACCTCACCATGGCGATCTACCTGCCGGTCCTCACGGCGCTGCTGGCCGGAGTCAGCTTCGCCGCCGGAGCCGGGACGGTCGCGATCGCCCTGGCGACCGTCACCGTGGTCCTCGTGGCGGCGCTGAAGTTCGGCCGCTACATCGAGGCGTTCGTGTCCAGCCCGAACTCCGAGGTCCTGCTGCTCAAGATCGTCGGCCTGGCCATGCTGGTCGCCGGGATCGCCCAGCAGCTCCAGGTGTCCGCGGCCGTCGGCGCGTTCCTGGTCGGCATCGCGCTCTCCGGTGAGCTGGCCCACGAGGCGCAGGAGCTGCTCAGCCCGCTCCGCGACCTGTTCGCGGCCGTGTTCTTCGTGTTCTTCGGCCTCAGCACCGACCCCGCCAAGATCCTGCCGGTCGCGGGGCTGGCGGTACTGCTCGCGGTGATCGGCATCGCGACCAAGCTCGGGACCGGCTACTACGCCGCCCGCAGGGCCGGGATCGGCCGCTCGGGCCGGGCCCGCGCGGGCATCGCGCTGGTCCCGCGGGGTGAGTTCAACATCGTCATCGCCGGTCTCGCCGTCACCGCGGGGGCCCATCCCGACCTGGGCCCGCTGGCGGCGGGATATGTCCTCATCCTCGCCGCGTTCGGCCCGCTCGCCGCCCGGCTCCTCCAGCCGCTCATCACGGCCCTCGCCGATCACCAGGACGGTCACGGGCCGTTCCGCCGGCTGCGGCCGCGCCTGCCCCGCCCCAGGTCCGAACGGGAGCCCGACAGTAAGCCCGGTAAGCCCGGGACCCATGAGGACCTGTCCCCCGAGGACAGCCGTCCCGCGCCGGGCTGAGGCCCCTCATTCCCCGGGGCCATGGCCGCGCCTCAGCCGGTCACGGCCCCCGGGGCTTGCCCGCCACGAGCAGGCCGACCTCCACGATGCCCGCGACGGACGGCACCCGCCGGACCGACGTCACGGTCAGCCCCCGGGCGCGCATGGCCCGGCCGAGCTCTCCCGGGCACATGACGTCGGCGATCATGATGAGCGCGCCCGGCCGGCAGACCCTGCCGATCTCCGCGAGCCCCGCCCCCGGGTCGTCCCAGTGCGACAGCGACAGCGTGACCAGCACCACGTCGAAGACCTCCGCGGCGAACGGCAGCCGTTCCGCGCGCCCGACGACCACCCGCGCCGTTCCCGCCGCCGTCCGGGCGCGCGCCGCCATCGCCGTCGAGGCGTCGAGCCCGACCAGGTCGAGGCCCTGACGCCGCCCGGCGAGATACCGCAGCAGCCGCCCGGTGCCGCATCCGATGTCCAGGAGGCGCCCCCGGCCGTCGATCCCGGCCGCGACCTCCCGGTGCACCGGCTCGTACAGCACCCGCTGGAGCTGGCTGGCGTCGTAGTGCTCCGCCCAGCGCTCGAACCGGACGGCGGTACCGGAGGCCGGGGGTCCGGAGGCTTCCATCCCCCCACACTGCCATCGCCGGGGACCGCCCGGCAGGCCCGAAAACCCGCGGTCAGCCGACCTTGACCCACTTGGCGACGGACGGGACGCCGTCGGCGTTGACGACGAAGAGCATGTACCAGCCGGGCGGGGTCAGGTTGCGGTTGGGATCGAGGCCGAGCCTCGGCGCCGTACCGTTGTTCGTGATCTTCAGATCGACGTACCGCTGGTTCGGGTCCGAGGAGTGGGTGACGGCCGCGGGGCGGATCAGGGTGGCGCGGGCGATCGGCCCGCTCGTGCGGATCTCCCGGGTCTGGCCGTAGCCCCAGGACGCCGGCGCCGAAGTGATCACCGGCCTGTTGGTCTTGTAGAGGTAGGACGGCGAGTAGATCGAGATGCTCGTGTCGAAGGTGTTGCTCGCGGGGTTGCCTCCCGCGGCCAGCACCCGGCCGTCCGGGAGGAGCATCGCGGTGTTGTGGTAGCCGCGGCCGACCGGGTCCGCGGGGATGTTCCGCTGGAAACGGCCCGTCTCCGGGTCGAGGATGCTCGCCTCGTGCACGTCGTCGCGGCGGGTGTACTCCGAGCCTCCGGTCTCGAAGACCTTGCCGTCGGGCAGCAGGACGGCCGAGGGGTAGATCTTGCCCGCGGGCAGGTTCTCCACGCCGGGGCGGTACTGGGGGTCGGCGGCCTTGAGGTCGATGACGTCGACGTTGTCGTGGGCGTGGGGCTCGTCGCCGCTGCCCGAGGGGGTGTTGCTGCGCTTGTTGACGTCGCCGCCGCCCATCGTCAGGACCCGCTGGTCCTGAGCCGGGGGCAGCAGGACGCTCATGGCCTGGTCGCGCTGCTTCGGCCTGCGCAGGCCGGGGACCTCGGTGATCGTGCCGTCGCGGTGGTCGTAGATCGCGGCGGTGGCGAACCCGGAGTCCTTCGGGCGGAACTTGGGATAGCTGAAGACGTAGCTGCCGGTGTAGAACAGGCGGCCGTCCTGCATGAGGATCATGCCGGGGTAGGTGCCCCAGTCCACGTACTGCTTGGTCGCCTCCGGGCCGAGCCACTTCCGCAGCGCCCAGGAGAACTGCTCGGTCTGGCGGGAGTTCTCGGTGTGGTCCATGAACTCGCGGTAGCCGCCGAAGCTGAGGATGTCCCCGTTGCCCATGGCCGTGGCCGACGGGTACCAGTGGCCGGTGACCATGTCCCCCGCCGGGGTGTACTTCTCGGTGGCCGGGTCGAAGACATAGGACGACTTCAGGCCCGCGTAGGCGCTCTTGCCGTCGCCCCTGGCGTAGTTGCCGGTGCCGCCCATGATCAGGATCCGGCCGTCGGGGAGGTGGGCGTGGCCCGCGCAGAACATGTCCGACGGGGTGTTGATCACCTTGAAGGCGCCGGTCTTCGGGTCGTAGATCTGGGAGGTGAACTTTCCGGCCTTGAAGTTCCGGTCGCTGTTGCCGCTGCCCGCGATCAGCAGGACCTTGCCGCTGCCGGGAAGCACGACGGCGTGCATGGCCCTGACCTCGTCGGAGGCCTGCTGGACCGTCCAGGAGCCGGTGGCGCACAGCGCGCCCTTGCCGGTCTGGCAGACCGACCGCGGGACCGGCGGCGGAGTCGGCTTCGGGGTCGGTTTCGAGGTCGGCCGCGGGGCCGGGGGGACGCGGGTGACGGTGTTGTCGTCCACGATCAGGGTGCCCCGGCCGGTCGCCTCGATGGAGTAGCGCAGCCGGGTGGTGCCGGGCGGGACGGCCGCGGTCCTGCCCTTGGCCTTGCGGAAGCCCTTGCTCTTCTTCAGCGTGCCGAGGGTGTACCAGCGCCGCCAGTCGCCGCCGCCGGACTTGCGCCACAGGACCACCCGGCCGGCCGCGGTGGACCGGTAGTAGAAGGAGATGTCGTACCGGGCCCCTGCCGCGGTCTTCGGAGCGCAGGAGGCCGCCTGGGTGAAGCCGCGCGTCCCCTTGACCTTCTTGACGACCTTCACCTGGAGGGCGCGCTTGCCGCCGTGGCGCTTCCTGGAGACGCTCACCTTCCCCTTGCCCTTGCCGGTCGTGAACCGGGTCCAGCACTGGGGGAACCCCTTCGACAGGGTCTCGAACCCCGGCACCCGCACCAGGTTGGTGACGGCGGCGGCCGGAGCGGCCGGGACGAGGGCGGCCGCCACCAGGGTCGCGGCGGCGAGGACCGAGGGGGTGCGGCGGGCGCGGTATCTCATGGGGGAACTGCTCCTGGAGGGGTTCGAGGGCACGAGGACGTCGGCGGGGGCGGGCTCAGCTCTCGCAGGCGAGGCCGTCGCGGTCGGGGTCGAGGCGGTGGCGGTCCGCGCCGCGGACGGACAGGCCGGGCTCGAATCCGGCGCCCTCCAGCCAGGCGCACTTGGCCGCCGCGCCCCTGACCGAGGAGGGGAAGTCCCAGGGCACGCACTGCCCGGGCGCCCCGTAGCCGTGGTCGCAGCCGTCGTAGCCGGGTTCCACGGTCGCCTTGTCCGTGGGACGGGGGCCGGGCCGGTGGACCCGCCCGGAAAGGCCGGTGGCATAGGGCCGGACGGTGGGTTCCGTCGCGTCCGGCACGGGCTTCCCTGCCGCCGGCTCGGGCGCCGAGGCGGACGGCACGGCGGCCACCTCGGCTCCGCCCTCGTCTCCGTCCCGCTGGAGGAGGACCAGGACCAGCGCGGCGGCGATCACCACCGCCAGCACGCCGACCAGGCGCGCGACCGGCAGGCTCCGGCCCCGTCCGACGTCGTTCACACGGTCCCCGTTCGCGGTGTCAGCACTCAGCGCAGGGACTTTACCCGCTCCTGACCGATGCTTGACATCACCAGGAATCCCCGGGGAGGACCTCCTCGCGGCGAACGGCCAGCACCTCGTGCTCAAGATGCTCGACGCCACCGGCCCCTGCTCGCGGCTCGGCGAGGCCGAGGCGGCCGCGCCCGCCTTCCTCGACGCCGGAACGACCGGGCATGGGACCGCGTTGGAGGGGTAGACGGCCTTCACCCGCCGTACACCCCTAGCAGAGGGACCGAACATGGCCTCGCTCATCGCCCGCATCCGACGGTTCATCAACAGCCCCCAGGGCCGCCAGGCGCGCACCCGCGCCGAGCAGCTCGCCCGCGACCCCCGCACCCAGCAGCGCATCCGCGGTCTCCGCGACCGTTTCGCCCGCCGCCGCCACTGATCCGCGGCGTCAGGGGCGCAGCACGTCCGGGAGCCCGAAGGCCGGGAAGAGTTCCGGGGAGTGGAAGGCGTGCACACACCGGATCCCCGCGGGCGTCACGGTGAGGACCTTCAGGGAGTGGGGGCGGTAGGCGCCCCCGCCGTCGAGCACGTACATCCCCGCGGCCGGCTGGGAGTTGGCCGTCGTCGGAAGCAGCCGCGCGCCGCCGGGGACGCCCGGCCAGCGGGACGCGACCAGGCGGAGGACGGCGTCACGGCCGGCGAACCAGGCGGGGTTCGGCGGCATCTCCCAGGTCACGTCCTCGGTCAGCAGCGCCGCCAGCGCGGTCAGATCGGCGGCCTCGAAGGCCGAGACGAACCGGTCGAGCAGGTCGCGGCCGCGTGGATCCGACGGCTCCGCCAGGTCGCCGGGGGCGGCGGAGAGGCGTTCGAGCCGGACCCGGGCGCGTTGCAGGCCGCTGTTGACCGCCACGGGCGTGGTGTCGAGGAACGTCGCGACCTCGGCCGCCGACCAGGACAGCACATCGCGCAGGATCAGGATCGCGCGCTGCCGGACGGGCAGGTTCTGGAGCGCCGCGACCAGGGCCAGCCGCAGGTCGGAGCGGGCCGCGACGATCACCGCGGGGTCCGCGTCCGTGAGCGCGGCGTCGGGGAACGGCTCGAGCCAGGGCAGGTCATGGGCGCGGGGCGGCAGCCTGTCCGGATCGCCGAGCGGCCCGGACAGGCCGGACGGCAGGACGCGGCGGCTGCTGTGCCCGAGCGCGTTCAGGCAGGCGTTGGTCGCGATGCGGTACAGCCACGTGCGCAGCGACGAACGGCCTTCGAAGGAGCCGTAGGAGCGCCAGGCGCGCAGGTACACCTCCTGGACGAGGTCCTCGGCGTCGTGCGCGGAACCCGTCATCCGGTAGCAGTAGGCGAGGAGCTCGCCCCGGTAGCCGCCGGTCAGGCGGGTGAAGTCGGACTGCTCCACCATGGTCATTCTTTCCTCCAAAAGGGTCTGCTTCCTGTACGGACCGGCCGGACCCGGTGGATTCATCGGTTCCGGGCCGACCGATCCGGGCGGCCTCCGGGGTCTGTCCTCACATGAACTCACACACGACGGACCGCGGATCGGGCCGGATCCTGGGCCTGGCCGCCGCCGGCTCCTTCATGGTGGCCCTCGACGCGACGGCCGTCACGACCTCCCTGGCCCGGATCCGCCTCGATCTCGGCGCCTCGGTCTCCCAGCTGGAATGGATCGTCAACGCCTACGCTCTGAGCTTCGCCGTCCTGCTCATGACGGGTGCGGCGCTCGGTGACCGGTTCGGCCGCCGCCGGATGTTCGCCGCCGGGATCGGCCTGTTCACCGTGGCGTCGGCGGCATGCGCGCTGGCCCCGGACGCCGGGTGGCTGGTCGCCGTGCGGGCCGTCCAGGGGTGCGGTGCCGCGCTGGTGATGCCGCTCGCGATGGCGCTGCTCAGCGCGGCCTTCCCACCGGAGCGGAGGGCCGCGGCCCTGGGGCTGTTCGCCGGGCTGACCGGGCTGGCCGTGACCGCCGGGCCTCCCCTCGGCGGGGCGATCACGCAGGGCCTGGCCTGGGAGTGGATCTTCTGGTTGAACGTGCCGGTCGGCCTGTTCCTCGTCCCCGCGGTCCTGCGGTGGGTGCCCGAGAGCCGCGGCCCCGGCGGCGCGCTCGACCTGCCCGGGGTGGCCCTGGCGACCTGCGGCGCGTTCGGTCTGGTGTGGGGCCTGGTCAGGGCGCCCGAGGCGGGCTGGGGCGGAATCGAGGTGCCCCTCGCGCTGGTCCTCGGCGCCGCGGGGCTCCTCCTCTTCGTCCGATGGGAGCGGCGGGCGCCGTCTCCGATGGTGCCGATGGGGCTGTTCGGGTCGCGTCCTTTCGCCGAGGGCAACGTGTCCGGGTTCTTCCTGTACGCCGCGCTGTACGGGGCGCTCTTCTACGTGGCGCAGTTCCTGCAGACCGCCCAGGGGCACGGGCCGCTCTCCGCGGGCCTGCGGATGCTCCCCTGGACGGCGACGGTGACCGTGGCCGCCCCGCTGGCCGGGCGGCTGGTCAACCGGATCGGCGCCCGGAGGCTCACCGTCACCGGCCTCTCCCTCCAGGCCGCCGGGCTGCTGTGGCTCGCGGCCGTCGCCGCTCCCGGGACCGGCCTCCTGTGGCTGGTCCCGCCGATGATCGTCGCGGGATGCGGCGTCAGCATGGCGATGCCCGCCGCGCAGGCCTCGGTCATCAACGCGGTGCCGCCGCCCCAGATCGGCCGGGCCTCGGGCGTGTTCAACACCCTACGCCAGCTCGGCGGCGCCTTCGGGGTGGCGGTCACCGTCCCCGTCTTCACCGCGACCGGCGGCTACTCCTCCCCCGCCTCCTTCGCCCGGGGCGCGGGCCCCGCCTTCGCCGTCTGCGCGCTCCTGTCGCTGGCCGGGGCCGTCCCGGGGGTCCTCGCCGCGCTGGTCTCCCGCGCCGGCGCTCCGCGGGCACGCGTCAGGAGCGCTGCTTCTTGATCTTCCCGGCGAGTTCGAGGAGGACGGAGACGTCTCCGGGGTAGGCGGTGAGGAGGTGGAGGGTGCGGCCGTCGGTCCAGACGAGGGAACCGTAGGTGGTGGGGACCGGGCCGCCGACCTCGAAGGGATTGCCGAAGGCCGCCAGGCCGAAGTCGATGTGGACGCCGCGGATCGCGGGATCGTCGAAGGAGACGGAGGAGGTGCTGACGGTCCGGCGCCCGTAGCCGTCGATGATGCCGTCGATCTCGCGGACGACCTCGGCGGGCTTCTCACGGGTGCGCAGCCTGGCGCTCACGTAGAAGAAGCGGTCGATGAGCCGGGTGCTGCCGGGCTTGGCGTAGTACCCGGCCTTGACGCCCGTCAGCCGGTCGCGGACCTTCCGGGGCAGGCCCGAGGCCAGCCGGGTGAAGTCGGCAGGCTTCTCCAGCTTGCGGTCGCGGGGCCATCCGGCCAGCTCACGCGGGCCGTTGAAGGTGTAGGGGTCCACCGTGGGAAGCGGATCGCCGATGACCTCCTCGGCGATCTCGGCCGCGTCGCGGGGCGGGACCCTCTCGGCGGAGCAGCCTGTCATCAGCACGAGCGCCGCCGCGGCGCCCACCAGGATTCGCATCATTCCGTCATGCTGGAGGGACGTCCGACCCCCCGTCATGAGGCAGATGTCCCGTGGTGCGCCGGCGGCGGCCCCGCCGTCAGCCGAAGGCGATCCTCGCGGCGGTCAGCGGGTCGTGCTTCTCGGACAGGGACGCCAGGTCGTCCAGGGCCCCGTCCTCTCGGTGCGGTGCGTACGCCTCGCCCTCCTCCTCACGGGCGCGCATTCTCGCGAAGAGCTCCTTCAACGCGTCGAAGCTGACTTCGGACTCTCCAGACCACGCCAAATTCCTCACATTTCCACCTAACGCCACAGGGAGAACTTTCGCCGCATGACTAGCGAGTAGCCCCGAATCGTGACGTGAAAGCGCGCCGGCCCCGGGAATCCGGTGGCCGGCGCGGACGGGTTCAGCGAGCCGAGGGGGTGCGGCGGGCGGCGCGCTTCAGGACCACGAGGGTCACGACGGTGCCGAGCGCGGCGGCGGCGCCCTGCGCCCTGGGCTTGGCCTCGGGGGCGGCGGCGGCCTCTTTGGCCTTGTCGATCGCCTTCTGGGTCAGCGGGTGCGCGGCGATCGTCGCCGCGGCCTGCCTGGCCTTCTCGACGGTCTGCTCGGTCGCCGGATGCTGGGCGACCTGCTCCGCCCGCTTGCCCGCTTCGTCCAGGGCATCGGCGACACTGGCGAGGGTCTTCTCCCACTGGGTGGACGGCTGGGCGGTGCGGCGGCGGATCGCCCAGACCACGGCCGTCAGCGCGGCGGTGCCCGCTCCGGCGGCGGCGCCGCCCTTGACCTTGGGCTGGTTGGCCGGGTCGGCGGCGGCCTGGCGCGCCTTGGCCACGGTCTCCGCGCCCTTGGCCCGGAGCGTCTGCGCCTTGTCCGCCGCGGTCTGCCGGGCGGTGTCGAAGCGGTCCTTGACCGTGGCGGGCTCCTCCGGCTTGCCGGGGCCCTGCGGCGGCGGCGCGACCGCCGCGTCCCCCGCGTGTCTCCCGGGACGGCCGGCGGCGACGGTATCGGGGGCGGGCTTCTTGTTCGGTGTCGTCATGGAATTCGCGTTCCCGGGCACAGCAGCCTAAACAGGCTCGCGCGGAGGCCGAGGTCAGCGCGGTGGGTCAGGCCGGGCGAAGCAGCTCCAGGACCGTCGCCGACGGGAGGCCTGCCAGGGCCTTGCCGGGGACCAGCAGCTTCGAGCGGCGCAGCCCGCTGCCGATGACGATCTCGGGCAGGTCCAGAACCGAGGCGTCGACCAGGACGGGCCAGTCCGCAGGCAGGCCGACCGGGGTGATCCCGCCGTACTCCATGCCGGTGAGGGAGGTCGCCTCGTCCATGGGGGCGAAGGAGACCTTCCTGACGTCGAGATGCCTGCGGATCACCCCGTTGACGTCGGCACGGCCCGTCGCCGGGACCATGCAGGCGGCGTAGCGGACGGCGCCGTCGCGGCGTCCGGCGACCACCACGCAGTTCACGCTGACGTCGAGGCCGACGCCGTAGTGCGCGCAGAAGGCGGCGGTGTCGGCCAGCTCGGGATCGATCGGCGCGACCCGCGCCCCCTCGATCCCGCCGACGGCGGCGGCGACCGGTGCGGCCAGCAGTTCCAGCCGCCGCCCTGCGGGCGCCCAGTCCAGTGTCCCTGTCATCCGCCCACCCTATGACGCGCACCGGCTGAGTGCGGAACGGTCCGCTTCTGTCACCGCGCCCCGTATCACCGCGGATGAATCCGAGCGATCCTCACGTACAGCGGGACGGCGGACTGGACTGGAGACCCGATGCGCATCACGGGCATGGCTTTGGCGGCACTACTGCTCCTCACGGGATCGGCGTCCGCAGGTCCCGGCTTCCCCGAGGGCCCACCGGACGATCCCGGCTACGCGGGGGCCGAGAAGCCGGGCGCGTGCACCAAGGTCGCGGGCGACGAGCAGCACAACCTCTACTCCTTCATGCCGCGCTGCACCCCGGGGGCCAAGGACCCCGAGAACGCCTCGGGCATGTCGGTCGACACCGCCTGGCGCGACTACACGACCGGCTCCCCCGACGTCGTGATCGCCTATGTCGAGGGCGGTGTCAACTGGCACAACGGCGACACGGCCGAGCTCGCCGACAAGGTCTTCCTCAACACCGGCGAGCTCCCGAAGCCGCAGGGGTCGGACGCCTACGACAAGGACGGCGACGGCGCCGTCACGGCGGCGGACTACGCCGCCGACCCACGCGTCGAGGACGCCAACGGCAACGACCGGATCGACCCCGAGGACCTGATCGCCGCCTTCTCCGACGGCAAGGACTCCGACGGCAACGGCTTCACCGACGACGTCTCCGGCTGGGACTTCTACGAGCGCCAGAACGACCCCGCGACCTACGACTCCACCTACGGCCACGCCAACGGCCAGATGAAGACCCTCGCCGCCCAGACCGACAACGGCATCGGCGAGGCGGGGATCTGCCCCAGGTGCCGGATCCTGCCGATCCGGGCGGGCCAGGAGGCCCTCGACCGCACCGACGACCTCGCGCAGGCCTGGCTGTACGCCGCCCACATGGGCGCGAAGATCATCGTCAGCACGACGGCCGACCTCGGCTACTCCTCCTACATGCGCCAGACGGTCGAGAAGCTCTGGCGCGACGGCGTCATCATGATCGAGGCCAGCAACGACTTCGACTCCACCGACCACCAGGGCGGCATGTACTGGCCGCACGTCATCCCCGGCAACGGGATCGTCGCCAACACCGTCGGCGTGCCCGAGCAGCTCGCCAACTCGCTGACCACGACCTACCGCGCCCGGTCCGGCCAGACCTCGTTCGGCTCCAAGGCGATGTTCTCGGTCTCGACCCAGGGCGGCTCGACCTCGGAGTCGACGCCGACGACCGGCGGGGTGTTCGGGCTGGTGCTGTCCTACGGGATCGAGCTGGGACGTCCGCTGACCAACGCCGAGGCGATCCAGGTCGTGCGCGCCACCTCCTCCGACATCGACGACCCGTCGCTGCCGTGGCCCGGCAGGCCCGGCTGGGACCGTCAGTACGGCTACGGGCGGCCGAACGTCGCCAAGGCGCTCCAGGCCGTCAAGGACGGCGCCGTCCCCCCGGTCGCCACGATCACCGCCCCCGACTGGTACTCCCTCTACGACCCTGAGGACACGGACGAGGTGAGGATCACCGGTCATCTGGAGGCGCCCCGGTCGAAGAGCTACCGCTACGACCTCCAGTGGGCGCCCGGCATCGAACCGGGCGAGAAGGACTTCGCCTCGGCCGGTTCGGGCACCGGTGAGCGGCCCTTCGACGGCGAGGTCGGCAGGCTCGACCTGGACCGCGTCCCCGCGTCGGTGTGGGACCAGGCCTACCGGCTGTCCTCCGACAAGGCCCTGTCGGGCAGCGAGCGGTACACCGTCACGCTGCGGCTGCGCGTCTGGGACGCCGAGGGCCGCATGGGCGAGGAGCGCCGCACGATCGCCGTCCACCACGATCCCGCGCTGCGCCCCGGCTTCCCGAAGAAGCTCGGGATCGGCAACGAGAGCCAGCCCGCGGTCGCCGACCTCCAGGGGGACGGGCGCCAGGACATCGTCTACGCCGACGGCGACGGCCGGATCCACGCCCTCGACGGGACGACGGGTGAGGAACTGCCCGGCTGGCCCGCCACCACCCGGGCGACCGAACCCGAGCGCTCCTACCCCGGGATCGCTCCCGGCCACGAACCGGTCGTCGCGCCGGTGGCCGTCGGCGACCTGTTCCACGACGGCACCCTCAAGGTCGTCGTCACCAGCAGCACGGGCCGGACCTACGTCTTCGACGCCCGGGGCGGGCTGCTGCCCGGCTGGCCCAGGGCCCTCGACACCGGGGTCACCGCACCGCCGATCCCGCGACCCGCGCTGAAGTACACCCGGCTGCCCGCCCGGGGATCGACCTCCTCCCCCGTCCTCACCGACCTGGACGGCGACCGGCGGCTGGAGATCGTCCAGACCGGCTGGGACGGCCGGATCCACGCCTGGCGCACCGACGGCTCCGATGTGCCCGGCTGGCCGGTCGAGGTGACCCTCGACCAGGCCCCGCCGTCCGGCTCCATCCGGATCGACGACCACAAGCTGCCCGGTACCGCCGCGATCGCCGATTTGGACGGCGACGGCAGGCCCGAGATCGTCGTCCGGTCGCAGCGCTTCGACAGCAAGGGCGCCGGCGAGCAGTTCTACGGCGCGAACTACGCCTTCGCCTACCGGGCCGACGGCCGTCCCTTCCCGGGCTGGCCGGTGCGCATGGCCTCCACGATGACGTTCTATGGCAGCGCCCAGGAGTTCGTCACCGAGGGCGTCAACCAGCCCGCCGTCGCCGACGTCGACGGGGACGGCAAGGACGAGGTCGCCACCGGCCCCTCGTTCTCCCCCACCTATCTCATCTCCGGCGCCGGAAAGATCATCAAGAACTTCGGGCCGCTGGAGAACCCCGCGACGCTGCTGTCCCCCGCCTCGGTCCTGCAGGGCGGGCTGCCGCTCGACGCTCCGCTGTCCTTCACCACCACGGGCGCGTTCGGCCGGTTCGGCCCGTTCAACCGGCTCGGCTACACCGAGGCGGGATCGGGGGCGGCCTCCCTCATCGCCTCGCTGCTGTTCCCCGGCAGCGGCAACGCGGTCGGCAACTACCAGCGCGGCTACGACGCGGCGACGTCACTGCCGATGCTCGGCTTCCCCCAGACGCGCACCGGCCTCGGCTTCCTGGGCAGCCCGATCGTGGTGGACGTCACCGGCGACGGCTCGGCCGAGGTCGTCGACGGCGGGGACACCTCGACGCTGCACGCCTTCGGAACCTTCGGCCAGGCGGCCGGATTCCCGCTGTTCACCGGCGGCTGGCTGCTGTGGTCGCCGACCGCCGCCGACCTCGACGGCGACGGGAGGACCGATCTGGTCGCCACCACCCGCGAGGGTCACCTGTTCGCCTGGAGGACCGCGGGCAGGGCCTCGGCCAACGGCGAATGGTGGACCTACCACCACGACGAGTGGCGCACCGGACGCTACGGCACAGACGCCCGCCCGCCGGGACCGCTGCTCGGCCTCACCCGCAAGGACGCCTCCGTCACCTTCACCGCGCCCGGCGACGACGCCAGGGCCGGACGGGTCACCTCCTACCTCGTCACCACGGCGACGGCCACGGTGAGCCTTCCCGCCACGGCCGCCGCGGGGGCGTCCCAGACCCTGGTCCTGCCCGAGGGCGCCCGTGCCGTCCAGGCGGTCGACGACGCGGGCAATCTCGGCCCCGCGGCCTCCGTCGCAGGCTGAGGCCGGGAGCCGTCAGAAGGAGCCGGAGCGGCGCGGCGACCGGGGACGGCCGTCGGGGTCGTAGAAGGCGCGGTAGAGCGGCGCCGCCCAGGCCAGGGTCGGCCGGGACACGCGGGGCACCTCGTAGGTCCTGAGCCGTCCCGGCGGGCGGGCGCCCCTCTCCCCCGTGGCGTGCCAGGCGTCGAGGGCGGCGGCCGAGCGGGCGCGCCCGAGGACCTTGAGGTAGCCGCGCGCGATGCTCCGCTCGCCGGCGGGGGCGAAGGAGTGGCCGTGCCGCCGGGCGGGATAGGTGCGCAGCAGCTGCACCGTGTGCGGACCGCGCGGCTCCGGGTCGGGGAGCCACTCCGGTCGGTGAACATGAGCACGTCGCCGGCCCGCTGGCGGCGGATCCCCTCGAGCAGCTCGGCGAAGTAGGCGGCACCGTGCACCAGCGGCCGCACCTCGTTCTCCGCGTTCCCCGCCGACCAGGCGGCGCCGTCCGGATGGCGCGCGTCGAGGCGCGTGGCGGGGTTGCCCCGCTCACGCGCCGTCAGCAGCCATTGTCCGCGATCCCTGGTCATCACCGGCCCCGTCCGATCCGTTCCGATGCCCGCTGCCCGGCCGCCGAAAGCGGTGTTCCCCGGGCCGGGGTCAGAGGGCCTTTCCGGGGTTGAGGACGCCCGCCGGGTCGAAGGCCTCCTTGATCCGGCCCATCAGGGCCCGTTCCACGGGGCCGACCATGGCCGTCAGGTAGGGGGTCTTCAGCGTTCCGACGCCGTGCTCGCCGGTGATCGTGCCGCCCAGGGTCAGGGCCGCGTGGACGATGTCGACGAAGGCGGCCCGCGCCGCGGCCTCGGTGTCCGGGGTGAAGACGATCGTGGGATGGAGGTTGCCGTCGCCCGCGTGCCCGAACGTGCCGATCGTGACCGCGTACCGCTCCGCGATCACCTGGATCTCAGTGATCATCTCGGCCAGCGCGGTCCGTGGGACGGCGACGTCGTCCAGCAGGGTGGAACCGAGCCGTTCCAGCGCGGGCAGCGCCTGACGGCGGGCCGCGAGGAACTGCTCTCCCTCGGCCGGGTCGGTCGTGTGGGCCAGATCGGTGGCCTTGGCGCAGGCCTCCGCGTAGCTCCGGAGCGCCGCGGCGGGATCCGGCTCGTCGGTCTGGACGATCAGGAGGGCGCCCGCGTCGGTGTCGAGCCCCATCCGGGTGGCGCGCTCGACCGCGCCGACGGTCGTGCGGTCCATCAGCTCCAGCAGCGAGGGTTCGCCGCGTGCCTCGATCGCGTCCACGGCCTCGGCCGCGTCCTGGACGGTGCCGAAGAACGCCACGAGCGTCGCGGGCGGGAGCGGTGCGGCCCGCAGCCGGAGCGTCGCCTCGACGATCACGGCGAGCGTCCCCTCCGAGCCGACGAGCAGCCGGGTCAGGTCGAGTCCCGCGACGTTCTTGCGCTGCCGTCCCCCGGTGCGGATCACCTCTCCGGACGCCAGCACGGCCGTGAGCGCCGCGACGTGGTCGCCGGTCACGCCGTACTTCAGGCAGCATCCGCCGCCGGCGTTGGTCGCGATGTTCCCGCCGATCGTGGAGAAGGCCTTGCTGGCGGGGTCCGGCGGGTACCACAGGCCCCGTTCCGCGACGGCCACCGCCAGATCGCCGCCGAGCACGCCGCACTGGACGGTCGCGGTCCGCAGCCCCTCGTCGATCGAGAGGATCGCGTCCATCCCCGCCACCGACAGCACGATCCCCCCGTCGACGGCGTTGGCCCCGCCCGCGAGGCCCGAACCAGCGCCGCGCGTCACGACCGGCACCCGGTGCGCGGAGGCGAGGGCGAGGACCGCCGAGACCTCCGCGACGCTCCCGGCCCGCACCAGCGCCAGCGGGGTGCCCGCGGTGCCGAGCGGCATCTGGTCGAAGCTGTATCCGGTGAGGACCTGGGGGTCGGTGACGACGTCGGAGGCGGTCCGCCGCAGCTCGGAGAGGAAGCTCATGACAGCGCCGAGGAGTAGAAGTCCCAGATGTGGGCCCGCATGAGCCCGGCGGCGCGCTCGCCCGACCCGTTCTCGACGGCCTCCAGGATGGCGGCGTGCTCGGCGGCCAGCCGGTCCAGGGTGGGGCGCGGATCCTCCAGGCCCTTGAGCGCGTCCAGGAGATGGCCGCCGATGGCCTCGCGCAGAGCGGTCATGACCAGCGCGAACGCGGTGTTGCCGCCCGCCCCCGACAGGCAGATGTGGAAGCGGACATCGGCGTCGTGGAACTCGGCCACGCCCACGCCGGGCGTGCGCATGGTCTCCAGCGCCGCCCTGGCGTCCTCGAGCGCCGCGGCGCCCGGCTTGGCGACGGCCGCGCCCTCCAGCACCAGCCGCAGCTCCACCAGGTCGCCGAGCGGGACGCTCCCCAGCCTCAGCGCGCTCTCCAGCGCCTCCGACGCGCTGCCCGAGGCGAGCGCGCCCGAGACCCGTGGCTTCGCCGTCGACACGGTGTCGCCGCCGCTGAGCAGCCCCTTCGCCTGAAGGATCCGGACCGCCTCGCGCACCGTCGAGCGAGACACCCCGAACTGGTCGGCCAGGTCCTTCTCACTGGGCAGCTCGGTTCCGACCGGCAGTTCACCGGACAGGATCAGTTCACGCACCTGCCCCGACACCAGCAGGCTGAGCGGAGCGCGGGTCACCGCGCGGAAGACAGTCGGGTCCATGACCACGATCGTAGCGCTTGCCCGCTTGTCTGATAAGTGGTTAAGTGAGGCACCTCACACCCTCGGAGGAACGCATGGCCATCGACCCGAAAACGACCGCCCTCGTGCTCATCGAGTACCAGAACGACTTCACCTCCGAGGGCGGCGTGCTGCACGGCGCGGTCCAGGAGGTCATGGACAAGACGAACATGCTCGGCAACACCCGCGAGCTCGTGGAGCGGGCGCGCGCGGCGGGTGTCACGATCATCCACGCCCCGATCACCTTCGCCCCGGGCTACTACGAGATCACCTCGCACCCGTACGGCATCCTCAAGGGCGTCGTCGACAGCTCGGCCTTCGTGAAGGGCGAGTGGGGCGCGGAGATCATCGACGTGCTCGCCCCGCACGAGGGAGACATCGTCGTCGAGGGCAAGCGCGGCCTCGACACCTTCGCCAGCACCAACCTGGACTTCATCCTGCGCAGCAAGGGCATCACCACGATCGCCCTCGGCGGCTTCCTCACCAACTGCTGCGTCGAGTCGACGATGCGCAGCGGCTACGAGAACGGCTACCGGGTCATCACCCTGGCCGACTGCGTCGCCGCCACCTCGCAGGAGGAGCACGACAACGCGCTCAAGTACGACTACCCGATGTTCTCCACCCCGATGACGGCGGCCGAGTTCGCGAGCGGCCTGGCCTGACCCGGCGGCGCGTCCCGGCGGGTAGCGTGAGACGGATCCCGCTCCCGGCCAGGAACCACGATGCCCGAATCGCCCTCGTCCGACGCCCGCGGGCCGCTCGCCCGGTACCGGCTGGTCCCGGTGGCCCTTCCGTTCCTCCTCCTGACGCCCCTGGTGCTGCTCTCCGGCGGCCGTCCCCTCGGCCCGGACCTGCACGTTCACGAGTGGTCGGTGGAGCGGCGGGCGTCGGCGGCGGTGACGGCCGCGCACTGGCTGACCGCAACCGGGATCGGGCCGATCGTGGTGGTCCTGACGATCGTCGCCGGGGTCGCCCTGGCCGGTCCGGGCGCGGCGATGGCGGCCCGGGTCCGCTCCGTGCTCTTCGCGCTCGGCGTCGTGCTCTTCGGCCCGATGCTGCGCCGGGTCGTCGCCGAGCTGGTCGAGCGGCCGCGGCCGCCGCTGTCGGACTGGGCGGCCGCACCGGGCGGCTGGGCGTTCCCGTCCGGCCACACGGCCAGCGCCACCGTCGTGGCCGTCCTGCTCGCCGCCGCGTTCACCCGGTGGGAGATCCGCGCGCTCATCGCGCTGTGGGCGGCCGGCGTCGGCCTCACCCGGATCTATCTGGGCGTCCACTGGTCCACCGACGTCATCGGCGGCTGGTCGTTCGGGCTCCTCTGGGCCGGTGCCGCGCTCCGGCTGCGACAGGCCCACCTGCGCTAACATCGCCCCTCATGACGGGGTCGGGAGAATGACGACGACGGATCCGCCGCGCAACTGGGCGGGCAACCTCCGGTTCGGTGCCGCCGCGATCCACCGGCCGGAGTCCGAGGCGGAGCTGGGGCGGATCGTCGCGGGGGCGCGGCGGGTCCGCGCGCTCGGCAGCGGCCACTCCTTCAGCCCCGTCGCCGACACCACGGGCGACCTCGTGCGGCTCGACGGGCTCCCCGCGACGGTCGTCGTCGACGCGGACGCGGGGACCGCGACCGTCGCGGCCGGGATGCGCTACGCCGAGGTGGCCGAGGCGCTCCAGCACGCCGGATGGGCGCTGCCCAACCTCGCCTCGCTCCCCCACATCTCGGTCGCGGGCTCGGTCGCCACCGGCACGCACGGCTCCGGCGACGGCCTGCGCTCCCTGTCGGCCTCGGTCCGGTCGCTGCGGATCGTCGGGCCCTCCGGGGAGGCGCGGACCGTGACCAGGGACGCCGATCCGGCCTTCCCCGGGACGGTCGTGGCCCTCGGCGCGCTCGGTGTCGTCACGGCCCTCACCCTCGACGTCGAGCCGTCCTTCGAGGTCGAGCAGCGCGTCCGGCTGGACGTCCCGCTGGCGGAGATCGCCGCGGACTTCGACGAGGTCTTCGGCGCGGCCTACAGCGTCAGCGCGTTCACCGGCTGGGCGGACGGGAACGCCGCCGTCTGGCTCAAGCACCGCACCGGGCGCCCGGCGGGCGGGTGGGCGGGGGGCCGCGCCGCCCCCGGCCCCGTCCATCCGGTGCCCGGGCAGCCGCCCGAGGCGAGCACCGGCCAGCTCGGCGTCCCCGGGCCCTGGCACCGGCGGTTGCCGCACTTCAGGCCCGAGTTCACGCCCAGCGCGGGCGACGAGCTCCAGTCCGAGTGGCTTCTGCCGCGCGAACGGGCCGCCGAGGCGATCGCGGCGCTGCGCGAGCTGGGCCCGCTCGTCGCCCCGGTGCTGCACATCTCGGAGATCCGGACGGTCCGCGGCGACGACCTGTGGCTCAGCCCGGCCTACGGAAGCGACCGTGTGGCACTGCACTTCACCTGGCACAAGGACCCCGGCGCGGTACGGCCGGTTCTGGCCGCGGTGGAGTCCGCGCTGACCCCCCTCGGCGGCCGTCCGCACTGGGGAAAGATCACCGGGACTCCCCCGGCCGCCCTCGCCGAACGCTACGAGCGCTTCCCCGCCTTCGCCCGGCTCGTGCGCGAGAGCGACCCCGAGGGGAAGTTCGGCAACGCCTTCCTGGACGCCCTCCTCGGCCGTCCCTGAAGAACCACCCGGGAATCACCGGGAACCGCGAACCGATCGGCCCCGCCCCGCGTCAGAACAGATGACGAAGGGCTGAGCCAAATGGATGGGCAGCCGGGTTCCAACCCCGGCCGAATGTAGGTTCGACTCCTACCGGCCCTGCTGAAGGGAGCGCGAGCTCCCCCGCGGATCAGGCGACGGTCGCCCCGGAGAGCTGGTCAACGGCACCGGGGACAGGCTCGGAGGGGTCGTCGCCGAGGGCGACGACCCGGTTGTCGCGGTCGACGTGCACGACGCTGGAGCGGTGCGTGCGGGCCTCGGCGTCGGCCACCTGCTGGAACGACATGATGATGACCAGGTCGCCCGGGTGGACCAGATGGGCGGCCGCGCCGTTGATGCCGATGACGCCCGAGCCCGCGGGGCCCTCGATCGCGTAGGTGACCAGGCGCGCCCCGTTGTCGATGTCGACCACGTGGACCTGCTCCCCTTCCAGAAGGTTCGCCGCTTCCATCAGATCCTTGTCGATCGTGATGGAGCCGACGTAGTGCAGGTCCGCCTGAGTGACGGTGGCCCGATGGATCTTGCCGCCCAGCAGAGTCCGCTGCATTTTCCCGACCTCCAGGTCATTGGATCATTGAAGTTAGGTAATGCTAACCTAACCATGCCTTCCCGATAAGGAGAACAATGATCCGCAACGCCCCCCTCAGATCCCGGGCACGCACCCGCCTCCTCGCCACCGCCGCGGCCTTCCTGCTCGGAGCCGCCTCGCTCACCGCGTGCGGCTCCTCCAGCGACGAGAAGAAGACCCCCGCGCCCGCCGCCGCCTCGGCGAGCGCCGCCGCCTTCCCGGTCAGCATCGACCACAAGTTCGGCACCACGACGATCCCGGCCAAGCCGGAGCGCGTCGTCACCGTCGGCTGGAGCGACCAGGACTTCGTCCTGGCCCTCGACGTCGTTCCGGTGAGCACCCGCGAGTGGTTCGCCGAGTACCCGACCTACCCCTGGGTCAAGGCCAAGCTCGGCGGCCAGAAGCTGCCGACCTTCTCCGCGGAGCTCAACTTCGAGGCCATCGCGGCGCAGCGTCCCGACCTGATCATCGCGATCTACGAGACGATCAACAAGGAGAACTACGAGAAGCTCTCGAAGATCGCTCCGACGGTCGTCCAGTCCGCCGACTACCCGGACGAGCAGACGCCCTGGGACGTCCAGACGCTGACCACCGGCAAGGCGCTCGGCAAGTCCGCCGAGGCCCAGGCCCTGGTCGACAAGGTCAAGACGAAGATCTCCGACGCCGTCAAGACCCACCCCGAGTTCGCGGGCAAGACCCTGGTCGTCGACTACGGGCCCGAGAAGCGCCAGCACTGGATCGTCCCGGCCAAGGATCCGCGCCGCACCCTCTTCGACGCCCTCGGCTTCACCGCCCAGGACGTCAAGGAGGACCTGAGCGAGGAGCGCCTCGATCTGATCGACAAGGACGTGCTGTTCGTCAACGGCGCGACCAAGTCCGCGATGCTCACCTCTCCGGTGTTCTCCCGTCTCGGCGTCGTCAAGGAGGACCGGACGATCTACACCGCGTTCGAGACCCCGCTGGCCGGAGCGCTGTCCTACAGCGGCCCCGACGCCCTGCTGTACGCCCTCGACGTCCTCGTGCCGCAGCTCGGCAACGCGGCCGACGGCGACCCGAAGACCGCCGTCCAGGACCTGTCGGCCCAGTCCTGATCCCGTCGGGGGGCGGTCCCGCGGAGCACTCCGCGGGACCGCCCCCTCGGCGTTTCCGGTCACCGGGCCAGCCACTGCGCGACCAGCGGGCCGAGCGTGTCCAGGGTACGGGGATCGAGCAGCTCGGAGTGGCCGCACGCGAGCGGATGAGCGCGCAGCTCGCCGCCCACCCGGCCGCGCCACTGCTCCGATGCCGTCCCGGTGAACCCCTGCTCCTCCACGGTCGCGTCCACGAAGTCGACGTCCCCGGGGAAGACCCCGAACTCCGCCTCCGCCGCCAGCCGGTCGCTGTCGAGGTAGTTCTCCACGACCCGGGCGATCTGCCCGGGCGACAGCATCGCCACCGCGTCGCCCGACCCCTGGATCAGCTCGACCGCCTCGGCGACCGTCGCGGTCTCCCCCGCGGCGAAGCCCAGCTCGGTGAGCAGCCTGGCGACGGACTCGGGCCCGTCCCATGGCCCGTCCCCCGCGAGAGCGACCCGGGCGTCGAGCATCCCGAGGAAGCCGATCTCCCGGCCTTCGCCGACCAGCTCCAGGGCCACCGCGTGCGCGACGGCACCGCCGAACGACCAGCCGAGCAGCCGGACCGGGCCCTCGGGCGCGGTCCGCCGGATGATCCCGGCGTACTCGGCGGCCAGTTCCCCGATCGTGCCGGGAAGGTCCGCCGTGCGGCTCAGCCGCGGCGCCTGGAGTCCGTAGAGCGGAATCTCCCCGGGAAGGTGCCGCTTGAGCCCGGCGAACTGCCAGCTCAGGCCGCTGGCCGGCGGCAGGCAGAACAGCGGGGGCTCCGTGCCCTCCGCGCGCAGGGTCAGCAGTGGCGCCATCGCGTCGCCCGCCGGAAGCGTCTCGCCGCTGATCCGGCGGGCCAGCGCCGCCGGGGTCGCCAGGGCGAACAGCTCCGCGACCGGCAGCTCGGCGCCCAGCTCGCGGCGCAGGGCCGCGGCCAGCCTGACCAGCAGCAGCGAGTGGCCGCCGAGGGCGAAGAAGTCGTCGTCGACGCCGACGGTCTCCAGCCCCAGCACGGCCGCCACGGCCCGGCAGACCTCGGCCTCGATCCGGGTGCGCGGCTCGGTGTGCGTGGCCAGCCCGGCGAAGTCGACGTCCGGCAGGGCCGCACGGTCGATCTTGCCGTTGGGCGTGAGCGGGAGCTCCTCGAGCACGGTGAGCGCGGCCGGGATCATGTAGGAGGGCAGGCGCTCGGCGAGATGGCCTGCGAGCGTCGCGGGGACGGTCCCGCGGGCCGCCGTCAGGTAGGCGAGGATCCGGCCGCCCGGGTGGGCCACGGCGACCGCCCTGGCCACCTCCGGGTGGGCGGTCAGGACCGACTCGATCTCCCCGAGCTCGATCCGGAAGCCGCGGACCTTCACCTGGTGGTCGCCGCGACCGAGGAACTCCAGGTCTCCGCCGGCCGTCCAGCGGGCGAGGTCGCCCGTCCGGTACAGGCGGGCGCCGCCGTCGTCCGCGACGAACCGTTCCGCGGTGAGCCCCGGACGGCCCCGGTAGCCCCGGGTGACCTGAGCGCCGCCCAGGTAGAGCTCGCCGACGACGCCGGGGGGCACCGGCCGCAGCCGGTCGTCCAGGACCCTCGCCTCCGTTCCGGGCAGGGGACGGCCGATGGTCGGCCGCTCGCACCAGGCGGCATCGACCGGCGCCGCCGTCGCCCAGACGGTCGCCTCGGTCGGGCCGTAGAGGTTGGTCACCGACCGCGCCCCGCGCACCAGCTCGCGGGCCAGCGGCACCGGCAGTGCCTCGCCGCCGACCAGGGCGGCCACCCCCGCCAGCTCAACGCCCTCGGTCTCGGTGAGCGCCGCCCACAGCGACGGCGTGGCCTGGAGATGGGTGATCCGCTCGGCCCTGATCAGCTCCGCGAGCAGCAGCGGATCACGGACCTCGCGCTCGGCGGCCAGGACCACCGTCGCCCCGGCCCTGAGCGTGGCCATCAGCTCGAGCACCGCGATGTCGAACGACAGGGTCGTCACGGCCAGCATCCGGTCGCCCGGGACGATCGGGACGGCCGTGGAGACGGCCGCCAGGAACGCCGCCACGTCGCGGTGGGTCACCGTGACGCCCTTGGGCCGTCCGGTCGACCCGGAGGTGTAGATGACGTAGGCCGTCGCGGAGGGCTCCGCCGCGGCCCGAGCGGGCCCTGCGGGGACGGGCGGGGTCGGCGCGTCGAGGTCGACGACCCGGGTGCCCTCGGGCGGCGACGGGAAAAGGCCCCTGGTCGAGGCGTCGACGACGAGCACCGCGGGCCGGGCGTCCTCGATCATGTAGTTCAGCCGGCCGGCCGGGAACGCCGGGTCGAGCGGCAGATACGCCGCCCCCGCACGGCCCGTTCCGGTCAGGACCGCGAGGAGCCGTTCCGAACGGGGCAGGGCGATCGCCACGAGCCCGTCGGGGCCGATCCCTGCGATCGTCGCGGCGAAGGCGTCCGAGGCCTCGGCGAGCTCGCCGTAGGTCGTCGCACGGCCGCCGGACACGCAGGCCACGGCGCCGGGATCGGCGGTGAGGGCGTGCCAGGGTTCGCCGGCCGCGGGGAGCGGGCCGCCGTGGCCCCAGTCCTCGAGGTCGGCGAGGTCGGCGGCGCAGCGCACGTCGAGGGAGCCGACGGGCAGGTCCGGCCGGGCGGTGACCGCTTCGAGCAGCACGACCAGGCGCTGGAGCAGCCGGCCGGCGGTGGTCGCGGTGAAGCGGTCCGCGTCGTATTCGAGGGTCGTCTCGACCGGGGCGCCGGGGCCGGCGTCGAAGAAGGTGAAGTTCAGGTCGACCTTGGGGTCGGCCTCGGGTTCGGGGGCCGTCCCGACCGGCAGGCCGAGCAGCGTGTCCTCGGCCCCTCCGTCGCGGTGCAGGTAGCCCATCATCACCTGGAACAGCGGATTCCGCCCGGCGACGCGCGGCGGGTTCAGCGCCTCGACGACCTGCTGGAAGGGCGGTTCGGCGTGGTCGAAGGCCGCCAGGTCGCCCTCCCTGACCCGCTCCAGGAGCTCGCCGAAGGACGGCGCTCCGGACAGGTCCGTGCGCAGGACCACGGTGTTGACGAAGAATCCGACCAGGTCGTGCAGCGCCGCGTCGACGCGGCCTGAGGCGGGCGCGCCGATCGGGACGTCCTCGCCCGCGCCGAGCCGCGACAGCAGGGCGGCGAGCCCGGCGTGCAGGGCCATGAACAGGCTGCCCGAGCGTTCCGCCGCGAGATCGCGCAGCGCCTGGGCCAGCGCGGCCGGGAGCTCGGCGGCGGCCCGGCCCGCGGGCTTCGACCCGTGGACGGTCCTCGGCCGGTCGGCGGGGAGCGCGATCTCCTCGGGCAGCCCGGCCAGCCGGTCCCGCCAGTGGTCGAGGTCGGCCGTGAAGCCCTCGCCGAGGCCCTGCCAGAGGGCGTAGTCGGCGTACTGCACGGGAAGCGGCGGGAGGGCGGGGTCGCGTCCCTCCCGCCGGGCACTGTAGGCGGCGTCCAGGTCGCGGAGCAGCGGCCGGTCCGACCACTCGTCCATCGCGATGTGGTGCAGGATCAGCACCAGCACGGACTCGCCCGTGTCCTCCTCCTCGATCAGCGCGGCCCGCAGCGGCAGGTCGGCGGCGAGGTCGAACGGGACGGCCAGCAGCCCGTCGACGACCGCCGCCGTCCGCTCCGCCGGGACGCCGATCACGGTCAGCTCGACCGGTTCCGGTGCGCCGACGCTCTGGACCGGTTCCTCCCCGAGGACGGGATAACGCGTCCTGAGGACCTCGTGCCGGGCCGCGACATCGGCCAGCGCTGCGCGGAGGGCGTCGTGGGAGGGGCGGCCGGCGAGGCGGACCAGCAGCGGGTAGCTGTAGGCCGTCGAGTCGGGTTCGAGCTGCTGGAGCAGCCAGAGGCGCTGCTGCGCCGCCGAGAGCGGCAGCCGGCCGGGGCGCGGTCCCGCCGTCAGCGCCGCGCGGCGCGGCCGGGCCGGTGCCTCGGTGAGGCGTCCGGCCAGGCGGGCCGGGGTGCGGGTGTCGAACAGGTCCCGGAGGGCGAGGTCGGTGTCCAGGGCCGTCCGGATCGCGCCGAGGAGCCGCATCGCGATGAGGGAATGGCCGCCGGCGTCGAAGAAGTCGTCCTCGACGCCGAACCCCTCGAGGCCGAGCGCCTCGGCGAACAGCCCGCACAGGGTCCGTTCGGTGTCGCTCTCCGGCTGCCGCGACACGGTGGTGACCGGGCGCGGAGCGGGCAGGGCGGCGGCGTCGAGCTTGCCGTTGACGGTCAGCGGCAGCACGTCGACGACCGCGAAGGCCGTGGGCACCATGTGCGCGGGCAGCACGGCCCGCAGGTCCCGCTGGACGGCCGCGGGCAGTTCCCCGGGGTCCGTTCCCGGCTTCGCGACCAGGTAGGCCACGAGACGGCGGCCGCCGGAGACGTCGGGCGCGGCCAGGACGGCGCACCGGTGCACGCCGGGCCCCGCGGCCACCGCAGCCTCGACCTCGCCGAGCTCGACCCGGTAGCCGCGGATCTTCACCTGGTCGTCGGTGCGGCCGAGGTAGTCGAGGTTGCCGTCGGGGCGGACGCGGACCAGGTCGCCGGTCCGGTAGAGGCGGCCGCCCGGCGTGAACGGGTCGGCGACGAACCGCTGCGCGGTGAGCGCCGGCCGGTCGAGGTAGCCGCGGGCCAGCCCGGTGCCGCTGATGTACAGCTCGCCGGGGACCCCCTCGGGCACCGGGCGCAGCCAGCCGTCCAGGACGTGGCCCGTGGTGTTCCAGATCGGCCGTCCGACGGTCGTGGTGCCGCTGTCCTCGGTGCCGCCGCCGAGCGTGTTGATCGTGTACTCGGTGGGCCCGTACAGGTTGTAGCCGAGGACGCCCTCGGTGTCGCGCAGGGCCGCCCAGAGCGTCTGGGGGACGTTCTCGCCGCCGAGCAGCACCAGCACGGGCCGGTGGGTCCCGGCCGGGCCGCCGTGCTCCTCGCCGTCGAGCAGGCCCTCGTCCAGGAGGTGCTGGGCGTAGGTCGGGGTGACGTTCACGACGTCGACCCGGTGCCGGTCGCAGTAGGCGACGAGGGCGCGGGCGTCGCGGCGCAGTTCCTCGTCGCAGATGTGGACGTGGTGGCCCTCGACCAGCCAGAGCAGCTCCTCCCACGACATGTCGAAGGAGAAGGAGACGGTGTGGGCGATCGTGAGGATCCGGCCGCCCGCCATCGCGACGGTCCGGTCGAAGATCTCCTCGCGGTGGTTGTACTGCATGTTGGTCAGGCCGCGGTAGGGCGTCACCACGCCCTTGGGCCGGCCGGTCGACCCCGAGGTGTAGATCACATAGGCGGGGTGGTCGAGACGGCCGGGGGTGCCGGGGGCGAACGCGCCCAGCTCACCGGGTGTCAGAGGCGCTCCATCCGTGGTCACCGGGGTGTCCAGGAGGAGCACGCGCACCTCGTGGGCGGCGAGCCGGGGGGCGACCGCGCCGGTGGTGACCAGGAGCACGGGGGCGGCGTCCGCGAGCATGGTCAGCAGGCGGTCGTCGGGGTTGTCGAGTTCGAGCGGCAGGTAGGCGGCGCCGGTGCGCAGGACCGCGAAGAGCGCGACGACGGTCTCGATGGAGCGCGGGACGGCGAGGGCGATGATCTTCTCGGGTCCTGCGCCCGCGGCCAGCAGGGTGCGGGCGAGGGCGTTGACCCGCGTGTCGAGGTCGGCGTAGCTGAGGGTGGTGCCGTCGAAGGTGAGGGCCGCGGCCCCGGGCGCGAGGGCGGCGCGCTCGGCCATCAGCTCGGCGATGGTCGCGGCGCCGAAGGACGCGCGCGGGCCGTCCAGGGGGGTGCCGGACATGACCGGAAGGGCGCCCACGGCCGCCCCGGGGTCGTCCGCGATGCGGAGCAGGACGTCCCTGAGCCGGGCGAGGAGGGATTCCGCCTGGCCGGGGTCGACGACGTCGGCCCGGTACTCCAGCCGCATCCGCAGCCGCCGTCCGGGCGTCGCCACCCAGGTCAGCGGGTAGTGGGTGGCGTCCACCGCGTCGACGTCGACGATGCCGTGCTCGCGTTCGAGATCGGTGAAGGTGTCGTCGCCGAGGAAGTTCTGGAGCACGTAGAGGCTGTCGAACAGGGGCCCGCGGCCCGCGGCGCGCTGGATGTCGCCCAGGCCGAGGTACTCGTGGGCCATCATCGCGACCCGGTCGTCCTGGACGCGCCGCATGACGTCGCGGACGGGTTCGGCCGGATCGAGGCGGACCAGCGCGGGGACGGTGTTGAGGAAGACGCCGATGACGGTGTCGATGCCGTCGAGGTCGGTCGGGCGGCCCGCGACCGTGGTGCCGTAGACCGCCTCGGCGCGGCCGGAGGCGTGGGCGAGGACGACGCCGAGCGCGGTGCCGAGCACCGCGTTGAGCGTGACCCCCGAGCGGCGGGCGGCGTCGGCGACCCTCGCGGTCTCCTCCTCCGAGAGCCGGAAGCCGAGACTGGTCGCCAGGACCGGCGCCGTCCCCGCCGCGGCGGGGAACAGGACGGTCGGTTCCTCCAGCGGGGCGAGCAGCGCGGCCCAGGCGTCCGCGGACGCCTGGGCGTCCTGGGCGGCGAGCCAGCGCAGGTAGTCGGGGAAGGTCGCCGCGGGCGGCTCCTGCGCGGCGATCGTGCCGGTGCGGGCCTGGGCGTAGGCGGTGAACAGCTCGCGCAGGACCAGCTCGCGCGACCATCCGTCCCACAGCAGCAGGTGGTAGGTGAGCAGGAGCCGGTCCCGGCCGCCGGGCAGCGAGACCACGGTCAGCCGGAGCAGCGGCGGTTCCGCGAGGTCGAACGGGGCGCGGCGGTCGGCGTCGGTGAGGGCGGCGAGCCGGGCGGCCGCGGCGTCCGGGTCGAGCCCGGACAGGTCGGCGGTGGCGACCGGTGCGGCCAGGTCCGTCCCGACGACGGCCAGGGGACGGCCCGAGCCGTCCTCGGTGAAGCCGAGACGGGTCGCGGCGTGCCGGTCGAGGACGGCGGCGACGGCCCTGCGAAGGGCGTCTGCGTCGAGGCGCCCGTCGAAGTCGAAGGCGTTCTGGGCGATGTAGACGTCGGACTCCCCCGCCAGCCGGGCCTGGAAGTACAGGCCCTCCTGGAGCGGTGACAGCGCCCACTTCTCCGGTCCCGCCGCGCCGCCCGCCAGCTCGGCCAGGGCCTCGGCCCAGGCGTCGGCGAGGGCCGCCACGTCGCCGGCGGGGATGCCGCCGTCGGCATAGGTGAGGACGGCGTGCAGCTCCGGTCCCGCCGGGGTGTCGTGGCAGGCCGCGTTGATCTCCAGGAGGTAGGGCGTGCCGAGCCCGGGGTCACCTGCGGCGTTGAGCGGCTCGGGAGCGCTCTCCCAGTCGCCCTCGCGGCCCACGGGGAACCGGCCGAGGTAGTTGAACAGCAGCTGGGGGGTGCCGAGCCTGGCCAGGACCGGGGCGGTGCGCGGGTTGCAGTAGCGCAACAGCCCGTAGCCGAGACCGGCGTCGGGTGCCGCCCGCAGCGCCCCGGCGACCTCCTGCGGCGTGGCCTCGCCCGGCAGCCTGACCGGGGCGATGGAGGTGAACCAGCCGACGGTCCGCGACAGGTCGGCGTCGCCGACGGGTTCGCGGCCGTGCCGCTCCAGATCGAGCAGAAGCGGTGCGTCCGGGTCGCCTCCGCGCGCCGCCCGCCACCGGGAGACCGCCAGCCGCAGGGCGGCGACCAGGGTCTCGGTGACGTCGATGCCGGCCGCGGCGGGAACGGTCGTCAGCAGCGGCGCGGTGATCTGCGCCGGAACGCGCAGCTCGTGGTCGCGGGTGGCGCCGACGGTCAACCCGAAGGCGTGGGCCGACGGGTCGAGCTCGCCGCCGGGCGCCAGGACCTCGCTCCAGTGGCCGAACTCGCCGAGGCGGCCCGCCTGGGCCGCGTTCTCGGCGAGGGTGCGGGCGTAGGAGCGCAGCGAGGTGCCGACGGGGTCGAGCGCGATCGGGCGCCCGGCGGACAGGTCGTCCCATCCCCGGCGCAGGTCGTCGGTGAGGATCTGCCAGGAGACCCCGTCGACCACGAGGTGGTGGGCGACCAGCAGCAGGCGCCCCTGCTCGGCTCCCCGGTCGAACAGGACGGCCTCGAGGACCTGCCCGGCGTCGGGGTCGAGGCGTCCGGCGGCGGCGTCGGACTCCGCCGCGACCAGCTCCGCCAGGTCACGGCCCGCCGTGTCGACGACGGTGACCCTGGCGCCGGGCCCGGTGGCCGTGGCCTCGAGGGACCACAGCAGCGGCGACGGGCGGTGCAGCCGCAACCGCAGGGCGTCGTGCCGGGCGGTCAGCGCCGCCAGGAGCGCGGAGACCCCCTCGGCCGTGAGCCCGGGCGGGGTGCGCAGCAGTTCGGCCTGGTTGTGGCGGCCGATGGGGCCGCCGAGCTCGGACAGGCGCTGCACGATCGGCATCGGCATGACCTCGCCGACGCCGTCGGAGGGCGCCTCCGGCGCTGCGGTGGCCTGCGGGGTGAGGATCCCGGACAGCGCGGCCGGGGTGCGGTGCACGAACACCTCGCGCGGCGACAGGCGCAGGGAGCGGCGGCGGGCCAGGTTGACGAGCTGGATGGCGATGATGCTGTCGCCGCCCAGGGTGAAGAAATCGTCGTCGGGGCCGACCCGGTCGAGGCGCAGGACCTCGGCGAACAGCTCCTGGAGGACCGCGCTCGCGGGGGCCTCCGCGGCGGCGGGGGCCGGGGCGGCCGCCGTCCGGCGGGACGGAGCGGGCAGCGCGTCGCGGTCGAGCTTGCCGTTGACGGTCAGCGGCAGCGCCTCCAGCGTGACGAAGGCGTGCGGGACCTCATAGGCCGGCAGGCGTCCCGACAGCCCGGTCCTGACCTCGTCGAGGTCGAGGGAGGCGCCTGAGCGGGCGACGAGGTAGGCGACCAGGCTGCGGCGGCCGGGCTCGTCCTCCCGGACGACGACCGCGGTGCCGGCGACCGCCTCGTGGGCCAGGAGGGCGGCCTCGATCTCGGCGGGTTCGATCCGGTAGCCGCGGATCTTGACCTGCCGGTCCGACCTGCCGAGGTAGACGAGATCGCCTTCGGGCGTCCAGCGGGCGAGGTCGCCGCTGCGGTACAGGCGTCCGCCGGGGGCGTCGCCGAACGGGTCGGCGACGAAGCGTCCCGCGGTCAGCCCCGGACGGTCGAGGTAGCCGGAGGCGACCTGTGCCCCCGCGACGTACATCTCGCCGGTCACGCCCGGCGGGACGGGACGCAGCAGGTGGTCGAGCAGGTGCACGCGCAGGCCCGGCAGCGGCCCGCCGATGACGCTGCCGCTGTCGGCGGAGGTCAGCGGCCGGAAAGAGACGTGGACGCAGGTCTCGGTGATCCCGTACATGTTCACCAGCGAGGGCGAGTTCTCGCCGTGCCGCCGGAACCAGCCCGCCAGCCGCGCCGGGTCGAGGGCCTCGCCGCCGAAGACGACGTACCGGAGCGCCAGCGCGTCGCCGGACTCCCGGTCGGCCTCGGTGAGCGGGTAGAACGCCGACGGCGTCTGGTTGAGCACGGTGACGCGCTCGTCGCGGAGCAGGTCGCGGAAGCGCCGCGGGTCGCGGGCGACGTCGGTGCCGACGACGACGAGCCTGCCGCCGTGCAGCAGCGCCCCCCACATCTCCCAGACGGAGAAGTCGAAGGCCGCGGAGTGGAACATGGTCCACACGTCGTCCGGGCCGAGGTCGAAGACCCGCCGGGCGCCGGCGAACAGCGCCAGCACGTTGCGGTGGGTCACCACGACGCCCTTGGGCAGCCCGGTCGAACCCGAGGTGTAGATCACGTAGGCGGCCTGGCCCGCGACCGGATCGGGCCGGTCGGCGGAGGTCAGCGGAGCCGTGGAACGCACCGCGACGGCCGGATCCTCCGGCCACAGCACCGGGACGGCCGCAGTGATCGCCCGGTCGGTGATCAGCAGGTGCGGGGCGGAGTCGGTGAGGATGTGGTGGAGCCGGTCGGCGGGGGCGTCGATGTCGAGCGGCACATAGCAGCCGCCCGCCTTGACGACGGCCAGCAGCGCGACGACCAGCTCGGCGCCGCGCGGAAGGGCGACCGCGACCCGGGCGGCCGGGGTGAGGCCCCGGGCGAGGAGCTCGCGGGCCAGCCGGTTGGATCGCTCGTCCAGCTCGGCCCGGGTGATCTGGGCTCCGTCCCAGGTGAGGGCGATCGCACCGGGTCCGGCCGGGGCCGCGGCGTAGGCGGACGCGAGCGAGGCGGACTCGTCGGTCTCCTCGGTCCGTCCGGAGGCGCCGAGGGCCCGTTCGGCTTCGGTCCTGAGGTCGAGCGCGGCGATCCGGCGGTCCGGGTCGCCGGTGAAGGCGGTGAGGATGAGGTCGATCCGTTCCAGGAGGGCGGCGGCCCGGCCGGGGGTGACCAGGTCGACGTCGTGCTTGAGTTCGAGGGTCAGCCCGTCGCCGGGGAAGGCGACCAGGGACGCCGGGTAGTGCGGGGCGTCGGTGCCGGTGAAGCCGCGGACGGTGAGCGCGCCGGGGGCGTCCTCCGCGGGCACGTCGGGGAAGTTCTCGACGACGACCATGGTGTCGAAGAACTCCCGGACGCCCGCCAGCCTGGCCAGTTCGCGCAGGCCGGTGTGCTGGACGTCGAGGAGGTCGGTCTGGACCCGCTGCACCTCGGTCAGCACCTCGGCGAGGGTCTGCCCGGGGTTCCAGGCCATCGGGACCGGGATCGTGTTGATCAGCAGGCCGACGATCGACTCGGTGCCGGCCAGGTCACCGCCGCGGCCCGACACGGTCGAGCCGAACACGACGTTCTCCCGGCCGAGGAGCTGCCCGACGAGCAGGCCCCAGGCGGCGTGGACCGCGGTGGACAGGGTGACGCCGCGTTCGCGGAGCGCGTCGGACAGGGCCGCGGTCGCCTCGGGCGACAGCCTCCGGAAGACGCTGTCGTGCCGCCCCGTGCCCTGCGCCTGCTCGAAGAGCCGGGCGGGTTCCGCCCCGGCCAGCGCCGTGCGCCAGGTCTCCTCGGCGGCGGCCCGGTCGCGGGAGGCGATCGCCTCCACATGGTCGCGGAAGGTCACGGCGGGCTCGGCCCGCTCGAAGCCGTCACCGGCCAGGCCCGCCCGGTAGGAGGCGATCACGTCGGTGAAGACCAGCGGGTAGGACCAGCCGTCGGCGAGGATGTGGTGCATCGTCTCGACCAGCCGGTGGTCGCCTTCGGCCAGGGTGACCAGGGCGTAGCGCAGCAGCGGCGGCCGCGCGAGGTCGAACGGCTCCGCCAGCTCGGCGGCGGTGAACTCCGCCAGCCGCGCCTCCGCGGTCTCGGGGTCGAGGCCGGTCAGGTCCAGCTCGCGCCAGGGGACGTCGACCGAGCCGGCGACGACCTGGACGACGCGGCCGTCCGCGGTCTCTCTGAACGAGGCGCGCAGGGCGTCGTGGCGGTGCACGGTGGCGGTGACGGCCGAGCGGAGCGCCGCGGGCTCCGCCGGGCCGGACAGCTCGGCGATCTGCTGGACGACGTAGGTGTCGGTCTCGCCGTCCTCGGCCGCCAGCCGGGCGTGGAAGTACATGCCCTCCTGGAGCGGCAGCAGCGGCAGGACGTCGACGACGCCGGTTTCGAGCCGGTCGGCGTCCTCGGCGGTGAGCTCCACCAGCGGGAAATCCGACGGGGTGTGCCCGGCGAGGTCGCAGCGCGACAGGCCGGTGAGCGCCTCCGCCCACAGCCCGGCCAGGACCGCGATCTCCGCCTCGGTCAGGACGCCCTCCGGCCAGGACAGGGTGGCCGTCAGCACGGTGCCGCCGGGGCCGTCCTCGGCGAGGGCGTTGACCTCGAGGTTCATCGCCGGGTTGTCCGGCGCGACGCCCTCGTTCAGCGGCGAGGCGGCCGTCCAGTCGGCGCCGTCTCCCGCGGCGAAGCGGCCGAGGTAGTTGAACAGGATGCGGGGCGGCTCCGGCCAGTCCGTTCCGGCCGGGCCCAGGTGGCGCAGCACACCGTAGCCGATGCCCTTGCGGGGCACCGACCGCAGCTGCTCCTTGACGGCCTTCGCCGCGCGGGCGAGCGCCGGTCCGCCGGAGACGACCTCGGCCCAGTCCAGCGGGCCCGGATCGACGGCGACGGGGTTGATGGCGGTGAACCAGCCGATCGTCCGGGACAGGTCGGCCTCGGCGCTCAGCGCGCCGTCGCGGCCGTGTCCCTCCAGGCTCAGCAGCACGGCCGAGCCGGCGTCGCGCCAGCGGCCCAGGGCGGCGGCGAACCCGGTCAGCAGGACGTCGTCCACGCCGCCGTACATCGCGGCGGGCACGGTCGACAGCAGCGCGGCGCTGACGTCGGAGGGCAGGGAGAAGGTCAGCGACCGCACGGTCGCGGCGGTGTCCACGGCCGGGTCGAGCGGCCGCGATCCGAGCACCGGGTCCGGGACGGCCAGCACCCCCCGCCAGTACTCCTCCTCCTGGGCGAATCCGGGCGCGGCGCCGGCGACGAGCCGCGACCAGCCGCGGAACGACAGCGGCACCGGGTCGAGCTCGGGGGCGCGGCCCGCGCGCAGCGCGGCCCAGCCCTGGGCCAGGTCGGCGGCGATGATCCGCCAGGAGACGCCGTCGACGACCAGGTGGTGGATCACCAGCAGGAGCCGTCCCCTGCCGCCGTCGGACGGGGCCCATTCGGCCCTGATCATCAGGCCCTCGTCGGGCCGCAGCTCGGCCGCGACCTCGTCCGGGCCCCGCAGGCGCGCGGCGACCGTCAGCACCGAGGCCGCGTCGGTCCTCTCCTCGGGCACGGTCAGCGACCAGCCGCCGTCGCTTCGCTCCGTGCGGGCGCGCAGCAGGTCGTGCCGGTCCAGCAGGGCCTGGAGCAGGCCGGTCAGCCCGGCGGCGTCGAGCCCGGCGGGGGTGTGGAACTCCATCGACTGGTAGAAGCGGTCGAGCGGCGTGGCCGCCCTGATCGTCTCGGCGAGCATCGGCGTCGGCTCGATCCGGCCCGTGCCGTCGTCCGCGACGGCCGCGACGTGCTTGGGCTCCTTCGGGAGGGCGGCCGCGATGGCCTGGACGGTCCGCCGCCGGAACAGGTCCCGCGGAGTCAGCGGGAATCCGGCGCGGCGGGCCCGCCCGGAGACCGCGATCGAGGAGATGCTGTCGCCGCCGAGGGTGAAGAAGTCGTCGTCGATGCCGATCTCGGGCAGCCCCAGCACCTCGGAGAAGATCGTCACCAGGGCGCGTTCACGGTCGTCGCGGGGGGCGCGGCGGCTGGTGCCGCCCGGCGCGGCGGGCTCGGGGAGCGCGGCGACGTCGAGCTTGCCGTTGACGGTCAGCGGCAGCGCGCCGACGACCCCGTAGAGGGCGGGCACCATGTAGGACGGGAGCCGTTCGGCCAGCGCGGTGCGCAGGTCGGCCGAGAGCCGGTCCGGATCCGCGGAGGGGTCGGCCGGGATCACGTAGGCGACCAGGCGCTTGAGGCCCGTCACCGCCGACTCGGTCCTGGCGATCACCGCGGCCTGCCGGACCTGCGGGAGGGCCGTCAGCGCGGACTCGATCTCGCCGGGCTCGACCCGGTAGCCGCGTATCTTCACCTGGTCGTCGGCGCGGCCGAGGAAGTCGATGACGCCGTCGGTGCGGCGCCTGACCAGGTCGCCGGTGCGGTACATGCGCTCGCCGGGCGCGAACGGGTCGGCCACGAAGCGCGACGCGCTCAGCCCGGGGGCGTGCAGGTAGCCCCTGGCCAGGCCGATGCCGGAGATGTACAGCTCGCCCGCCACCCCATCGGGGACGGGCCGCAGCCAGGCGTCGAGGATGTGGGCGCGGGTGTTCCAGATCGGCCGCCCGACGGCCGGGGTGGCGCTGTCTCCCGTGCCCGCGCCGAGCGTGTTGATCGTGTACTCGGTCGGCCCGTACAGGTTGTAGCCGACGGCGCCGCCGGGCTCGCTCAGCCGGGACCAGACCGCGTCGCTGACGGCCTCGCCGCCGAGCAGGACGAGGCGGGGCGGGTGGCCCGCGGGGTCGAGCAGGCCCTCGTCGAACAGGTGGTGGGCGTAGGTCGGCGTCACGTTGATGACGTCGATGCCGTGGGCCTGGCAGTAGGCGACCAGGGCCGTCGCGTCGCGGCGGAGCTCTTCGTCGCAGACGTGGACCTCGTGGCCCTCGACGAGCCACAGCAGTTCCTCCCACGACATGTCGAAGGAGAACGACACGGTGTGGGCGATGCGCAGCCGGGCCGTGCCCTGTGCGGCGGCGCGGGCCACGACCGGGTCGAAGATCTCGGCCCGGTGGTTGAGCTGCATGTTGGTCAGGCCCCGGTGCGGGGTGACGACGCCCTTGGGGCGGCCGGTCGAGCCCGAGGTGTAGATGACGTAGGCGGCGTGCTCCAGCCGTCCGGGGGTGCCGGGGGCGAAGCCGCGCAGCTCGGCGTCGGTGAGGGGGCCGCCCGGCAGGTCGCCGGGACGGTCGGCGGGGTCGTCGGTCAGCAGGACGGCGCCGCCGAGGCCGCGCTGGTGCTCGGCGACCTGGGCGCTCGCCCCGGTGGCCAGCAGGAGCCTGGGCGTGGCGTCGTCGAGCATCATCGCCAGCCGGTCCACCGGATGGTCGAGGTCGAGCGGCAGGTAGGCGGCGCCGGTGCGGAGCACGGCGAACAGCGCCACGACCATGTCGATCGAGCGCGGCAGGGCCAGGGCGACGATCTCGCCGGGGCCCGCGCCGAGTTCCAGCAGGGTCCGGGCGCGGCGGTTGATCCGCGCGTCGAGCTCGGCGTAGGTGAGCCGGGTCGTGCCGAAGACCAGGGCGGTCTCGTCGGGGATGGCGGCGGCGCGTCGGCCGAGCAGGTCGCCGATCGAGTCCTCGCCGATCGGGTGGTCGGCGGCCGACCAGCGTCCGGCGGTGACGGCGCGCTCCTCCTCGAGCGACAGGTCGAGCGCTCCGGCCGGGACGTCCAGCCCGTCGGCGAGCCGGGTGAGCAGCCCGACGAGCCGCCGGACGAGCCGGTGTGCCCGCTCCTCGGTGACGAGGTCGGGCCGGTACTCCAGCTTGATCCGGAGGTTGGCGCCGGGGGTGAGCACCCAGGTCAGCGGGTAGTGCGTGGTGTCGTTGTAGGCGACGCCGGTGATGCCCTGGGCGCGCTCCAGGTCGGAGAAGGTCGAGTCGCCGAGGAAGTTCTGCAGCACGAACAGGCAGTCGAAGAGCTGGTCGCTTCCGGCGGCGCGCTGGATGTCGCCGAGGCCGAGGTACTCGTGCGGGGCCAGGCCGAGCCTGCTCTCCTGGGCGGCGGTGGCGAGATCGAGGAAGCTCCGTCCCGGTGCGGGCGTGATCCGGGCCGGGACGGTGTTGAGGAACAGGCCGATGACGTCCTCGATGCCGGGCAGTTCGGTCGGCCGTCCCGCGACGGTCGTGCCGAACACGACGTCGGAGCGGCCGGTCTCGTAGCCGAACAGCAGGCCGAGGGCGGCCGTCAGCAGGGAGTTCAGGGTGATGCCGCCGCGCCTGGCCTGCTCGTCGAGACGGGCGGTGAGCTCGGCGGGCAGCGCCTCGTTGATCCGCAGCGACGGCACGGGCTCGCGGCCCGCCGCCTCCGGGACCAGGAGGGTCGGCTCGGTGAGGCCGGACAGCGCCTCCCTCCAGGCCGCGGTCGCCGCGTCCCGGTCGCGTGCGGCGAGCCAGTCCAGGTAGCCGGGGAAGGTCGACCTGGCGGGCTCGAGGGCGCCGCGCTCCCCTCGGGAGTCGTAGAACGCGAACAGCTCGCGCAGGACCAGCTCGCGCGACCAGCCGTCCCAGAGCAGGAAGTGGGAGGTCAGCAGCAGCCGGTCGCGGCCCTCGGGCAGCCGCACCACGGTCAGCCGGACCAGGGGCGGGCTCGCCAGGTCGAACGGCAGCTCGGCGTCCCGCGCGGTCACCTCCTCCAGGGCGTCGTCGCCGGAGGTGAGGTCGACGACGGCCACCTCGGCGGGCACCCGGGCCGCGACCCGCTGGACCACGCCGGAGGCGTCCTCCTCGAAGCCGACCCGCAGCGTCGGATGCCGGTCGAGCAGCGCCTCGAAGGCCAGGGTCATCGCGGCGACGTCGATCCGCCGGTCGAAGTCGAAGGCGTTCTGGGCGAGGTAGTTCGAGGCCGAGCCCTCGCCGAGCACGGCCTGGTAGTGGACGCCGGCCTGGAGCGGGGACAGCGGCCACACCTCGTCCCGCGCCGCGACCGCCTCGGGCACCGAGGCCGCGGGGAGGGCCGTGGAGAGTGCCGCGGCCTCCCGGGCGCCGATCGCCTCGGGGGTGCGGAGCCGGAAGACGTCGTGGGTGGTGAGGACCACGCCGACGCGGGCGAGCCGGTTGACGGCGCGGATCGCGGTGATGCTGTCGCCGCCGCGGGCGAAGAAGTCGTCGTCCACCGCGAAGTCCGGGACGTTCAGCACGGCCGCGAACTCGGCGCACAGCACGGCCTCGGCCGGGGTCGCCGGACGGGAGGCCGTCCGGCGCTCGGCCGTCTCCGGCAGCGGCAGGGCCGCCCGGTCGCGCTTGCCGTTGGGCAACAGCGGCAGGCTCTCCAGGACGGTCACCGTCGCCGGGACCAGGTAGGGCGGCAGCTCGGCGCGGAGCGCGGCGAGCAGGGTGGCGGGCATGATCTCCTCGCCCGGGACCGGGACGACGTAGCCGTGCAGCACGGCCAGGCCCGTGGTGGAGGCGCGGGCCGTGGCCGCGGCCTCGGCGACGCCGGGGCGGCGGAGCAGGGCCGCCTCCACCTCGCCGGGCTCGACCCGATGGCCGTTGATCTTGACCTGGGCGTCGGCGCGGCCCAGGAACTCGATCCCGTGCTCGGTCCAGCGGCCCAGGTCGCCGGTGCGGTAGAGGCGCTCGCCCGGCGCGAAGGGGCTGGCCACGAAGCGGGTCGCGGTGGCCTCCGCCCGTCCCAGGTAGCCCCGGGCGAGCTGGACGCCGCCGACGTAGATCTCGCCGACCGTGCCGCGTCCGGCCAGGCCCAGCGCGGAGTCGAGCAGGTGGACGGTGACGCCGGGGACCGGGCCGCCGAGGGTGACCGGACGGCCCGTCGCGACCTCGGTGACGAGCACGTCGCCCGCGACCTCGGACGAGCCGTAGGAGTTGACGACCGTCGCGTGCGGCGACGCGGCCGCGAGCAGGCTCAGGGTCTCCTCGCCGAGGGCCTCGCCGCTGAGGATCCAGCGCTCGATCCCGGCCAGGTCCTGGGGCGCGGTCTCGGCCAGCGCGGCGGCGAGGCTGGGCACCGCCAGGAGCTGGGTGGCGTCGCAGCGGCCGGTGAGCCGGGCGAGGGCCGTCCCGTCGGCGGCAACGGCGTCGTCGGCGATGACGAGGGTGGCGCCCGCGACGAGGCCGCCGAGCAGCTCGGTCGTCCCGTCGATGAAGCTCATCGAGCTCTTGGCGACGCGGACGTCGCGGTCGGGGCTCGACCACTGGGCCGCGGCCCAGGTCAGCCGGTTGGCCAGTCCCTCGTGGGTGCCGACGACGGCCTTGGGCCGTCCGGTCGAGCCGGAGGTGTAGACGACCGACACGGCGTCGGCGCCGGTCACGGTGACGGCGGGCGCCTCGCCGCCGGTCCGCGCGGCTCCTCTGACCGTCAGCGTCGGGAGGCCGTGCGGGGGCAGCGACCGCGCCGAGACGTCGTCGGTGAGGACGCAGACGGGCCGGGCGTCGGTGAGCATGAACTCGACCCGCGCCGCCGGGTATCCGGGGTCGACCGGCAGATAGGCGGCGCCGGCGCGGACCACGGCGAGCAGGGCGACGGCGAGGTCGGTGGAGCGCGAGGTGGCGACGGCGACGAGATCACCGCGCCGCACACCGGCCTCGGCCAGCGCGGAGGCGACCCTGCCGGCGCGGGCGTCGAGCTGGGCGTAGGTCAGGAAGGAGTCGCCGCAGATGACCGCGGTCGCGGCGGAGCGCTCGGCGACCGTGCGGGCGATCAGATCGTTGACAGTCCCGCCGATCCCGCCGGCCGCGCCGGACGCACCGGTGCCGTCGGCGACGAGGCTCCGGCGCGCCTCTCCCGTGACGGTCTCGATCCGGCCGCAGGGGGCGTCCGGGTCGGCGGTGATCGCGTCCAGGAGGGCGGTGTAGCGGTCGAGCAGGCCGGAGGCGTCGACGACGGCCCGGTCGTGGGTGAGGACCAGCGCCATCCGCTCTCCCGGCCTGGCCGTGAGCGTCACCGGGTAGTGCGGCGCCTCGACGGTGCGCATCGAGGTCACCCGCCCGGCGGGGACCGGCGGCTGGTTCTCGACGACCACGAGGGTGTCGAACAGCTCGGGCAGGCCGAGCTCGCGGTGCAGGGCCGTCAGCGGGACGTGCTCGTGCTCCATCAGGTCGGCCCGGTCGCCGGCGAAACGCCTGAGCACGCCGGTCACGGAGTCGGCGGGGTCCAGCCGGACGCGCGCGGGCACCGTGTTGATCAGCAGGCCGATCATGGAGTCGATGCCGGGCAGGTCGCCACCGCGCCCGGACACGGTCAGCCCGAAGGTGACGTCGCCGGAGCCGGTGATCCGGCCGAGCAGGACCCCCCACGCGCCGGTGAGGACCGAGCTCAGGGTGAGCCCGTGGCCCGTGGCGTAGGCGCGCACCCGCGCCTCGAGCTCCGCGGGCAGGAGGATCTCCTCCCGGCCGAAGCCCCGGCCGTGGCCGCCGGCGAGGATCCCGGCCAGCCGGGTCGGCCCGGTGACGCCCCGGAGGGAGCGCGTCCAGGCCTCGATCGCGGGCGCGGGGTCGGCGAGGGTCCGCAGGAACTCACCGAAGGGCACCGGCTCGGGCAGCGCGGCCGGGTCGGGGGCCAGCAGCTCGTCGAGCATCAGCGGCACCGACCAGCCGTCGGCGAGGATGTGGTGGACGGTGTGGACCAGCACGTGCCGGTCCTCGGCCAGCCTGACCAGCGCGAACCGCATCGCGGGCGGCTCGGCCAGGTCGAACGGCAGCTCCCGCTGCTCCAGGGCCAGCCGCTCGACGAAGCGCTCCGCCTCGTCCGGGGCGGCGGAGGTGAGGTCGTCGAAGCGCCACGGCAGTGCGGGGCGGCCCGCGACGACGGCGACGACCGATCCGTCGGCGGTGGTGCGGAACGCCGAGGCCAGGTGCGGATGCCGGTCGAGGAGCCGGGCCGCGGCCCGGTGCAGCGCGTCGGGGTCGACGGGCCCGGCCAGTTCGATGCTCTCCTGGACGACGTAGGGGTCGGCGCCCGCGGCGTGGGTGGCGTGGAAGTAGAGGCCGGTCTGGAGCGGCGAGAGCGGGAGGACCTCGCGCAGGTCCGGCCCGAAGGCCGCGACGTCCTCGGGCTCGACGGCCGCCAGCGGGAAGTCCGACGGGGTGTGCCCGGCGACGGATCCGTCCCGGGCGATCTCGGTCAGCAGCCGGGTCCAGTGCGCGGCGAGCCGCTCGACGTCCTCCGCCTCCAGAACCCCCTCGGGCCAGCTGAACCGGGCCTGGAGCACCGGGCCCGCCGGGGTGTCGGCCGCGACGGCGTTGATCTCCAGCACGCGGGGCAGCGGCATCCTCGGGTCGCGGCGCTCGACGACGATCTCCCGGCCGCCGACGGCCGTCCACGGGCCTCCGGCGTCGGCCTCGAACCGGCCGAGGTAGTGGAAGAGGACCTGTGGTGCGGCGTCGAGGTCGCGGCGCCCGGCCTGGTAGCGCAGGGCGCCGTAGCTCAGCCCGCGCCGGGGCACGGCCCTGAGCTGTTCCTTGACGGACTTCACCGCGGAGCCCAGGTCGCCGCCCGAGGGGTCGATCACGGCGGGGTAGAGCGTGGTGAACCAGCCGAAGGTGCGGGAGAGGTCGACGTCGCCGAAGGCGTCCTCCTCGCGTCCGTGGCCCTCCAGTTCGAGCAGGACGGGGGCGCCGGGGGTGCCGCGCCACTCGCCGACCGCGAGCGCGGCCGCCGTCACGAGGGCGTCGTCGACGCCGCCGTGGATCGCGGCAGGCACCGCGGCGAGCAGTCGTTCCGACACCTCCACGGGCAGCTCGACCGTCAGCTCGGCCTCGGTGGCCACGGTGTCGCGGCCCGGGTCGAGCGGGCGCGAGCCCAGCAGCGGATCAGGGGCCGCGACGGTCCGCAGCCAGTGGGCGGCGTCCTCGTCGAAGACGCCGTCGCGGGCCGCTCCCTCCAGCAGGGTGGCCCACTCCCGCAGCGAGACGGGGGCGGCGGGCAGGGCTCCGCCCTCCGCGGCGGCGGCGAGGTCCTCCAGCAGGACGCGCAGCGAGACGCCGTCCACGACCACGTGGTGGATCACGATGACGAGGCGGCCCTCGGCTCCGGTGTCCAGCCAGGTGAACTCGGCCATCCGTCCCGCGGCCGGGTCCAGGCGTCCGGCGGCCTCCAGCGTCGCCCGTTCGGCGGCGTCGGCCAGGGCCGGCGCGCCGAGACCGGTGGCGTCGAGCCGGGTGAGCGCGGGACGCCCTCCGGCGGGCTCGACGACGAGGGACCACGGCGTCGCGCCGTCGATCCTGGTCCGCAGGGCGTCGTGGGCGGCCAGCACGGCGGTGAGGATCCGCTCCAGCTCCTCGCCGGTGAGCCCGGCGGGGGTGCGGACCGTCATCGACTGGAAGAAGCCGTCCAGGCAGGGACCGTTCTCCTGGAGCCAGGAGATGATCGGCGTGCCCGGGACGGGGCCCGTCGCCTCGGCGGCGGGGACGGCCGAGGCGGTGGCCGTGCCGGTGACGAGGGCGAGCGCGGCCGGGGTGCGGCGCGCGAACAGGTCGCGGGGGCGCAGCGCGAGCCCGGCCCGCTGCGCCCTGCGGACCACGGCGATGGCGACGATGCTGTCGCCGCCCAGCGTGAAGAAGTCGTCCTCGGCGCCGACCTCCGCGACCCCGAGGACGGCCGCGAAGATCTCACAAAGGGACCGCTCCATCGGGGTGCGGGGGGCGCGCGATCCGGCCCGCTCCGGCTCGGCCGGCGCGGGCAGCGCCCGCCGGTCGACCTTGCCGTTGGCGGTGACGGGCAGCTCCGGCAGCACCGTCAGCGTGGACGGCACCATGTAGGCGGGCAGCTTCGAGGTGCACCACCGGCCCAGCTCGTCGATCTCCAGCGGCTCGGTGACGGTCACGTATCCGGCGAGCCGGTCGGCGCCCGCGGCGCTCCTGACGACCCTGACGGCCGCCTGCCGGACCTTCGGGCAGGCGGCGAGGACCGATTCGACCTCCTCCAGCTCCAGCCGCATCCCGCGGATCTTCACCTGGTTGTCGGCCCGGCCGACGAACTCCAGCGAGCCGTCCTCGGTCCAGCGGGCCAGGTCGCCCGTCCGGTACATCCGGGCGCCGCCGCCCGCGAAGGGGTCGGCGACGAAGCGCGAACCGGTCATCGAGGCGGCGTTCACGTAGCCGCGGCCGAGCAGGAAGCCCGAGGCGTACAGCTCGCCGGTCTCCCCCGCCGGCAGCCGCTCGAGGTTCTCGTCCAGCACGTAGAGGGAGGTGTGCGGGTTCGGGCGGCCGATCGAGGTGCCGATCCGCTCGGCGGTCTCCCGGTAGATCACGTGGGAGACGCCGATGGTCGCCTCGGCGGGGCCGTACCCGTGGTAGAGCGTGGTCCCGAGCTGGGAGCGGAACCGTTCGAACAGTTCGGGGGTCAGCACCTCGCCGCCGCACCACACGTGCTTCAGCCCGGCCAGCAGGGGGGTGTCCCGCGCCATCTCCAGCAGCACGTCGAGCATGGACGAGACCAGGTAGACGAAGGTGACGCGCTCCCGGGCGATCAGGTCGAGCAGGTACTGCGGGTCGCGTTCCCCGCCGGGCTCGGCGACGACGACCCGGCCGCCGCAGACCAGCGGCAGCAGGATCTCGTTGACCGAGATGTCGAACGACAGCGGGGCCTTGAACAGGGAGGCGTCGTCCGGTCCGAAACCGAGGATCGTGTTCACCTGCCAGAGCAGCCGCTCGCAGATGGCCTCATGGCGGATCATCGCGCCCTTGGGCGTACCGGTCGAACCCGAAGTGAAGATCACATAGGCGAGCTGGAGCCCGTCGATCACCGGACGCGGAGGCTCGGCGGGAAGGGCGCCGTACTTCCAGTCGTCCAGGTCCATCTCAACGACGTCGCCGGCGGGGGCGTCCGGTTCCCCGCCGGGGGCGGCGACGACCAGGCGGGCGCGGGCGTCGCCGCGCACCCCCCGGCGGCGCTCCACCGGCCAGGCGGGGTCGACCGGCACGAAGGCACCGCCCGCGACCATCACGGCGAGCACGCCCACGACCATCTCCGCGGAGCGCGGCGTCGATATCGCCACGACCTCCTCGGCCCGCAGACCCCGCTCCAGCAGGTGGTGGGCGAGCTGGGCGACCCGCTCCCCCAGCTCCCGGTAGGTGAGCCGGGTCTCCCCCGCGACCAGGGCGGTCGCCTCGGGAGTGCGGCCGACCTGCGCCAGGAAGAGCTCGGCGACGGTCGTGACGGTCGTGGGCGCGGTCATCGCTGTCCTTCAATCACTCGTGATTCCCAAGCCGACCAGAGACGGGCGTAGGGACCGCCCGCCGCGACCAGCAGTTCGTGCGGGCCCTCCTCGACGATCCGGCCGCGGTCCATCACCACGACGCGGTCCGCCGACGCGGCCTGGGTCAGCCGGTGCGCCACGACGAGCGTGGTCCGTCCCCGGGTGGCCGCAGCGGCCGACTCCTCCAGGATCCGGGCGCCGAGGCTGCCCGCCTCCGCCGTCGCCTCGTCGAGGACGGCGACCGCGGGATCGGCGAGCACCAGCCTGGCCAGGGCGAGCTGCTGGGCCTGGGCGGCGGTCAGGTCGTGCCCTCCCTCGCCGACCTCGGTGGCGAGGCCCCCGGGAAGGTCCTCGGCCCAGGCGAGGGCGCCGACCGTCTCCAGCGCGGCCGACGCCTCCTCCTCGGTGGCGCCGGGCCTGGCCAGGCGGAGGTCCTCGATGAGCGGTCCGGCGAAGACATGGGTCTCCTGCGTGACGATCGCCACGTGCCGGCGGAGCCGGTCGGCGCCCAGTTCGGCCGGGGAGACCCCGCCGATGAGGACCGTCCCGTCCTGGGCCTTCTGCGAGCCCGAGGCGATCGCGGCGAGGGTCGACTTGCCCGCGCCGGTCGAGCCGACGAGCGCGACCCGGGCGCCCGCGGGCACGTGCAGATCGACGCCGTGCAGCACCTCGGCGCCACCCTCGTAGGCGAAACGGACGCCCGACAGGGTGAGGGAGGCGTCGGCCGGTTCCCGTCGCCCGGCGGGCTCGGTCTCCGGCTCGTCCTCGAGGTTGACGACCCCGACGAGCCTGGCCAGGCTCGCGGCGGCGAGCTGAACCTCGTCGAAGACGTACAGCAGCATGCCGATCGGGTTGAACAGCCGGTGGAACACGATGGCCGCCGCGGCCGCCTCACCGACGCTCACCTCACCGGCGCGTACCAGGAAGAAACCGGCGACGAGGATCACCGACAGCCCGCCGAACTCGGCCCGGTTGACCCGGCCGACGAAACGGGTGAACAGGTCGAAGACCCACACCGACACGTCGCGGGAGTCGGCCGAGGCCGTCGAGATCGCGCCCAGGTGCCGCTCCTCCAGCCGGTAGGCGTGGACGGTCCTGACGCCCTGCATGCTCTCCACCAGCCGCTGCGAGGAGCGGGCGACCTTGACGCGCTGCTCGGCGTAGCGGGGCATCGCCCGCGGCAGGTACCAGCGCAGCGCGAGGACGTACAGCGGCACCGCGACGGCGCCGGCCAGCCCCAGCCGCCAGTCGAGCCCGAGCATCGCCACCAGGCTGAGGACGCCCAGCAGGAGGGAGGCGATGACCGTCGGGATGACGTCGGAGACGGCCTTGGCCACCTCCGCGGCGTCGGCGCTGACCCGCGACAGCAGGTCGCCCTTGCCGACGCGCTCCAGCCTGGTGACGGGCAGGGTCAGCGACCTGGCCACGGTCCGCTCCCGCAGCACGGCCAGGATCTGCCCGCCGAGCCTGGCCACCAGGTAGGAGGTCAGGCCGGTGGCGGCACCGCCCACGACGGCGGCCACCGCGATGACCACGGCCACCCCGACGATCGCCGAGGTGCCGTCGCCGCCGCGGACCCGGTCGACGAGGACGCCCAGCGCGTAGGCCGGAACGACCGCGGCGGTCGCCCCGGCCGTCCCGGCCAGCAGGGTGACCGCGACCGCGGCCTTGCGTTCCAGCAGCCGCGCCCCCAGCCACCGCCGGGTCTCCTCGGCGCTCGCGATGGGCAGCAGTTCGGTCTCGCTCATCGCAGTACCGCTCTCCGGTAGTCGTCGTCGGCCGCGCCCAGCCCGGCGTGGGTGCCCTCGGCGACGATCCGGCCGCCGTCCAGGACGATCACCCGGTCGGTCGCCGCGAGCATCGCGGGGCTGCTGGTCACGACCACGGTCGTGAAGGCCTCGCCGCCGTCGGGGTGGCGCAGCGCGCGCACGCCCTTGGCGATGGCCTGTTCGGTGACGGCGTCCACGGCCGTCGTCGGGTCGTGCAGCACCAGGATCGGCGGCGCCGCGAGCAGGGCGCGGGCCAGGGCGATCCGCTGCCGCTGGCCGCCGGACAGCGACGCTCCCCGCTCGACGATCCCGAGGTCCAGGCCGTCGGCGTGGGCGGCGATCACCTCGTCTGCCGCCGAGGCCGCCAGGACCTCCTCGAGCGCGGCCGGTTCGGCGGGCTCGACGGCAAGGTTGGCGGCCAATGTTCCCTCGAAAAGGTCGGTGCGGTGCGGTTCGACGAGCAGGACCAGCCGGGCGTCGGTGAACTCCCTGCCGCCGATCAGCACCCGGCCCTCGGGCTCGGGCACCCGCCCCGACAGCACCGTGACCAGGGCGTCGGCGTCGGCCGCCCGGTGGGCGACCACCCCGACGAACTCCCCGGGACGGACCGCGAGGTCCACCCCCTCGAGGGCGCCGTGCCGCAGGCCGACGATCTCCAGTTCGGGCGAGGGACCCTCGACGGCCTCCGCGGCCTCCCCCTCGGGAAGCAGCAGCGGGGCACTGATCACCCGGGCGACCCGGTCGGAGGACGCCCGCGCCTCGGCCACCCAGCCGGGGATCTGGGCGAGCAGCCCGACCGGCTCCATGAGGAACTGGGAGACGCCGATGACGGTCAGGAACTCCCCTATCGAGATGTCGCCGCGCAGCGCGAACCAGCCCGCGAGCACCGCGACTCCGCACGCGAGGAGCGCGCCGCTGGCGGTGGACACGGCGCTGTAGACGCCCTGGGTGCGGGCCGCGCGCAGCGCCGCGGCCAGCGAGACCCGGCTGACGTGCTCGTAGCGGCGGGCGGCGGCGGCCTCGGCGCCGAGCCCGCGCAGCGGCCGGACGCCGCTGACCAGGTCGGTGGCCAGGGAGGCGGCCTGTCCCGCGGTCGCCTGCTGATCGGCCACGTGGCGGGTGATGAACGGGCTGCCGAAGTGCAGTCCCAGCAGCGTCACCGGGGTGGCGGCCAGGACCGCGAGGCCGAGCCACGGGTCGATCAGCAGCAGGGTGACGGCGCAGACGGACGTCGCGACGACCGCGCCGACCGCCCGCGGCACGATGTCCAGCAGGTAGGACGTCTGGTCGGCGTCCGATGAGGAGATCGTCATCAGCTCACCGGCCCGCAGGTCGGTGTCGATTCCACGCGGGTGCAGGATCTTCCCGGCCAGCTCCAGGCGGAGCAGGTGCGCCTCGCGCGCGATCGCGCGCATGAGCGTGCGCGCGCCGTAGCGGTACACCAGGGTCAGCACGGTGAACAGGGCGGCGAGCGCGGCCAGCCAGGCCAGGAGCACCCCACCGTCGGACGGCTCGATCGCCCGGTCGACGATCACGCCGATGAGGATCGGCACCGTGGCCTCGCACACCTGGTGCGCGCTGATGAGGAGGGTCCCGTTGGTCAGCCGCCGGGCGTTGCGGGTCACGGTCCGGCGCAGGACCGCCGAACCGTCGAGAGCGGGGGTGGTCATGCGCTCTCGGCCGCCATCCGCTCGCGCAGGCTGCGGGGACGCAGGTCGGTCCAGACCCGCTCGATGTGGTCGAGGCATTCCTGGCGGCCCGCTCCCGCGCCTTCGCCGAGCACGATCCGCCAGCCCTGCGGCACCTCCTTGAAGGACGGCCACAGCGAGTACTGCTCCTCGTCGTTGACCAGGACGAAGAACCGGCCGTTGTCGTCGTCGAAGGGGTTACCGGACATGGGTGATCTCCTTGGAATTCGATCGGGGGATGACGAGGGGCGTGTGCGTCTCGGGGTCGTCGATGATCACGCAGCGGAGGCCGAAGACCTCCTCGACCAGCTCGGCCGTGACGATCTCACGGGGGTCTCCCTGGGCGACGATCCGGCCGGCCTTCATCGCGACGAGATGGTCGGCGTAGCGGCAGGCGTGGTTCAGGTCGTGCAGGACCGCGACCATGGTCCCCCGCTGCTCGCGGTTGAGCCGGACGCACAGTTCGAGCAGCTCGACCTGGTGGGCGATGTCGAGGAAGGTGGTCGGCTCGTCGAGCAGGACGATCGAGGTCTGCTGGGCCAGGACCATCGCCACCCACACCCGCTGGCGCTGCCCGCCGGAAAGGTTGTCGACCAGCAGGCCCGACAGCTCGGTGACGCCGGTCGCGGCCATCGCCTCGACCACGGCCGCCTCGTCCTCGGCCGACCACTGGCGGATCAGCTTCTGGTGCGGGTACCGGCCCCTGGCGACCAGGTCGGCGACCGTGATGCCCTCGGGGGCCGTCGAGGTCTGGGCGAGCAGGCCCAGCCGCCGGGCGACCTCCTTGGCGGGATAGGAGTGGATGTCCTTCCCGTCCAGGACGACACGTCCCGACCTGGGGCGCAGCAGCCGTGACAGCGCGCGCAGCAGCGTCGACTTGCCGCACGCGTTGGGCCCGACGATCACGGTGAACCGTCCGTCGGGGAGGGAGAGGCTCAGGTCCTCGCAGATGGCCCGCTGGTCGTAACCGATGGTCACGTTCTCGGCGAGCAGGCGGTCGGTCATGGTCAACCTCTGGAGTTTCGGGCGAGTAGCCAGGCGAAGTAGACGCCGCCGAGACTGACCGTCACGACGCCCACGGGGAGCTGGGTCGGGGCGAACAGCCGCAGGGCCAGGAAGTCCCCGGCGAGCAGCAGCACCCCGCCGGTCAGCGCCGAGGGCAGCAGGGCAATGCCGGGGGCGCGGGTCAGCCGGGCGGCGATCTGCGGGGCCGCGAGGGCGACGAAGGAGATCGGCCCCGCGGCCGCGGTCGCCACGGCCATCAGCGCGACGCCGATCGCCAGGTAGGCGATCATGACCGGTTCGCGCCGCACGCCCAGCGCGGCCGAGGTGTCGTCGCCCAGCTCCAGGGTCCGCAGCCGGGTGCCCAGGAGCACGAGCAGGACGCACAGGACGCCGCTCGCCGCCGCGACGGACGGCACCTGGTCCCAGCCGAGGTCGTTCAGGCTGCCCTGCCCCCACAGCGTCGCCGCGTAGGCGGCCTGGAGATCGACCTTGATGATGAACCACTCGTTCAGCGAGGCCAGCATCGCGCTGATGGCGATTCCGACGATGATCAGCCGGAAGCCCTGGACCCCGCGCCGGAAGGCCAGCACGTAGACCACCGCGGCGGTCAGCATGCCGCCGATGAGCGCTCCGGTCGCGGTCTGCCAGTAGCCCCGGCCGACGAAGACCATCGTGACGAGGACCCCGGTGAAGGCGCCGGTGTTGAAGCCGATCACGTCGGGGCTGCCCAGCGGGTTGCGCATGAGCGACTGGAAGATCGCTCCGCTCAGCCCGAGCGCCGACCCGATCAGCAGGGCGAGGAGCACGCGCGGCAGCCGCCACTCCACGACGATCAACCGGGCGGCGCCGTCCTCCTGCCCGAGCAGGGCCCGGACGACCTCGTCCGGCGGGATGGAGAACTCGCCGGTGCCGAGGGCGAACACGGCGATCACGGACGCGACCGTGACCAGCAGCGCGCAGGCCACGGCCGTGCGGAGCGCCAGCCGGAGCGAGAGCCCGCGCGAGGCCCTGACGACGAGGACCTTCCGGCCGAAGTCGACCTTCGGCGGGACGGTGTCCTTCACGTTGTTCACCGCGTCCGTCCTCATGTGCCCGCCGCCTTCGAACGGCGGACCATCCAGATCAGCACCGGCGCTCCGACGAACGCGGTGACGATGCCCACCTGGAGTTCCCCGGGCCGGATCACCAGGCGTCCGACGATGTCGGCGCTGAGCATGAGAATCGGCGCGCACACGACCGTGAACAGCAGGATCCACCGCTGGTCGGGGCCGACCATCCAGCGGACGGCGTGCGGGACCATCAGCCCGACGAACCCGATCGGCCCGACGGCCGCGGTCGCCGCCCCGGCCAGCAGCATCACCGACAGCACCGCCAGGGCGCGGGTGCGGGTGAGGTTCGCCCCCAGCGCGCGGGCCACGTCGTCACCGAGGGCGACGGCGTTGAGGGACCGCGCCACGACCAGGGCCAGGAGCAGCCCGGCCCCGATGAAGGGGGCCACGGCCAGGGCGATGTCGAGGGGGCGGCCGGCGAGCGTGCCGACGTCCCAGAACCTCAGGTAGTCGAAGGCGCGCGGCTTGACCAGGCGGATCCCCGCCGACAGGCCGTCCAGGACGGCGCCCAGCGCGACCCCGGCCAGCGTCAGCCGGATCGGGGTGGCCCCGCCCCGGCCCGACGACCCGAGCATGTAGACCGCGACCAGCGCGAACGCGACACCCGCGAAGGCGAACCAGACGTAGGACCAGATGCTGGTCAGCCCGAACACGCCGATGGCGATCACGACGAACAGCGCGGCGCCGGCGTTGACGCCCAGGATCTGGGTGTCGGCCAGCGGGTTGCGCGTCACGGCCTGGATCAGCGCGCCGCACACCCCGAGCGCCGTGCCGGTGAGCAGGCCGAGGACCGTCCGCGGGACCCGGAGGTCGCGCACGATGACCTGCTCGTCGGTGTCGCTGAAGTGGAAGAAGGCGTCCCAGGTCGTGTGCAGGCCGATGCTGCGGGTGCCGAGCGCGAGGCTCAGCACGCAGACCACGGCCAGCGCCGCGAGGCAGACCAGAAGCCAGCCCGTCCTGCGGGCGTTGGAGGCCGCGACGCCCGGCTCGGCCGGACGCCGCTTGATCTCAGCGGGAGAGAGCATGGGAGCGCGAGGCGATCGACCGCACGATCTCCCCGACCCGGACGGCCGTGTTGGAGAGCAGCGTCGAGGTGATGCCGTGCGTGTGCTCCGTGGCGCCCTGCACGTAGACGCCGCAGCGCATGCCGTCCCCGGTCGCGATCCGGTAGTCGCGCTCGATCCGGGCGGTGCCGTCGGCGAGCCGTTCGCAGTGCTCGGCGGCGGCGCCGAGCAGGCGCAGCGGGTCGCCCGGACGGTAGCCGGTGCAGTAGACGATGAGATCGGCCTCCAGGACGGTCTCCTCGGCCGTCGGCAGGAACCGGACGGTCGCCTTGACCCCCTCGCCGTCGGCCACGAGCTCGGTCAGCCGGGAGGCGTTGAGGATCCGCAGCCGCTCGCGGCCCGCGACCTTCTCCTGGTAGTGCCTGCGGTACAGCTCGTCGATGAGCTCGAGGTCGACCACGGAGTAGTTGGTGGAGGAGTGGTAGTCGCGCAGCATCCCCTTCACCTCGTCGGGCGCGGTGAAGTAGTGGTCGACCGCGACGGGGTCGAAGATGCGGTTGGCGAAGGAGCTGTCGTCGGCGGGCGTGTAGCCGTACTTGGCGAAGACCGCGCAGACCTCGGCGTCGGGGAAGGAACTGTGCAGGTGGTCGGTCACCTCGGCGGCGCTCTGGCCGGAGCCGACCACGATCATCCGGGTGGGGGCGTCGAGCGCGGGCAGGCGCTCCAGGAACTCGTCGCTGTGCCAGACGCGGTCACCGCCGGTGACGCCCTCGGGCAGGATCGGGTCGAGGCCGCAGGCGATGACGAGGTTGCGGGTGCGCCGGGTGGTCGTGCCCCCTTCGTGCCTGACCGTGACGTCCATGTACTCCACGACCCCGTCGACCGTGACGGGGTCGACGGCGACGACCTCCGAGCCGTACTCGACCTCCTCGGTGAAGGAGGCGGCGGCCCATTCGAGGTAGTCGTGGAACTCCAGCCGCGAGGGGAACATCGTCTTGTGGTTGATGAAGTCCAGCAGCCGGCCCCGGTCCTGGAGGTACTTCAGGAAGCTGAAGCCGCTGGCCGGGTTCCGCATCGTGACCAGGTCCTTCAGGAACGACACCTGCATCGTGGTGCCCTCGAGGAGCATCCCCCGGTGCCAGCCGAAAGCCCGCTGCTTCTCCAGGAAGACCGCGTCGATCCGGTCCCCGGTCGCTGACTCGTGCTCCCGCAACGCGATCGCCAGGGCCAGGTTGGACGGCCCGAATCCGATGCCTACGAGGTCGTGGACGTGCTGCCCGGCTGGGGACATGGGGGGCCTTTCATCAAGGGGACACGAAGGGTGGAGGGCCCGACCAAATCAGGTTAGGCTGCCCTAATTAAGGTGAGCCTAACCTGATTTGATCGCCTTCGACAAGGAGACACCATGCGGGTCGTTATGTTCGGTTACCAGACCTGGGGGCATCGCACCCTCCAGGCCCTCCTGGACTCCGAACACGAGGTCGCCCTGGTCGTGACGCACCCCAAGAGCGACCACGCCTACGAGCGGATCTGGAGTGATTCGGTGGCCGACCTGGCCGAGGAGCACGGCGTCCCGGTGCTCCTGCGCGACCGGCCCGACGACGAGGAGCTGATCGCCCGGCTCAAGGAGGCCGACCCCGATCTCATCGTCGCCAACAACTGGCGGACCTGGATCCCGCCGGAGGTGTTCAACCTGCCCCGGCACGGCACGCTCAACGTCCACGACTCGCTCCTGCCGGCCTACGCGGGCTTCTCCCCGCTGATCTGGGCGCTCATCAACGACGAGAAGGAGGTCGGGGTCACCGCCCACATGATGGACGACGACCTCGACGCCGGGGACATCGTCGTCCAGCGGGCCATTCCGGTCGGGGACCGGGACACCGTCACCGACCTGTTCCACCGCACGTGCGATCTGATCGCGCCGATCGTCACGGAGTCGCTGGACCTGATCGCCTCCGGGCGGGCGGTCCTCACCCCGCAGGACCGCTCCAAGGCCAGCTTCTTCCACAAGCGGTCCCTCCGGGACGGCGACATCGACTGGACCTGGCCGGCGGAGGACCTCGAACGCCTGGTCAGGGCGCAGTCGGACCCCTATCCGAACGCCTTCACCCACTACAAGGGCGAGCGCGTCCGGGTGATCAAGGCCTCGGTGTCGAAGGGGATCTACGGCGGGACGCCCGGCCGGGTCTTCATCCGCGAGGGCGACGGCGTGGTCATCGTCGCGGGTCCCGAGGCCCGGCGGGGCCGCGGCCACGGCCTGGTCATCGAGCGGGTCCGCACCGAGGACGACACCGAGCTGGCCGCCACCGACTACTTCAGGACGATGGGCGGCTACCTGGGCGCGTGACCGCATCCGGCGTCCCGGAGCCGGGCCTCGCGCTCGGCTTCGGACATGCCGTCGCCGAACAGCCACACCCCGGCGACGGCCTCCCGCTCCGGATCTCCGGCCAGGTGCCGGGCGATACGGCCGACGGTCCGCTCCGACGTCACGATGCGGACGGGGAGCGGGCCGGCGCCGAGTCCCCGGCCCAGCCGGTCGGCCACCTCGGCGGCCTCGCGCTCTCCCCCGCCTGCGGCGAAGAAGTCCAGGTCCACACCCACCGACGAGAGCCCCAGGACCTCGCCCACGGTCCTGGCGACCGCCTGCTCGAGCGCACTGCACGGCTGCACCATCGTCACCGGTCCTCCAAGATTCTTATTAGCTTAGGCTAACCTAATACACCTTCCGGGAGTCGTTTTGTCCAGCATCATAGGAACGCACGCGACGGCGATCGAGGCCCTGATCGACGCCGGCGCCCACGGCTACTGCGGCGGGCAGTTCGCCGACGTCGGCGACGGCTCCGGCGCGGTCGCCTCGACCGTGGCCGGGTGGGGCTTCACCGTGACGTCCCGCGACGGCTCCCAGGCCGTCGACCTGCCGGAAGGCGTCTACGACGTCGTCCACTCCTCCTGGCTGCTGGAGCGGCTCGCCGATCCCCTGCCCGCGCTCCGCGACATGGCGAAGGCCGTCGCACCCGGGGGGCTGCTGGTGCTCCAGTGGGATCCCGGGACGTCGGGGACCGCGAGCGTCAAGGATGAATTGGCCGAAACCGGACTCTCGATCTTCAGCGAGGAGCGCACCGGGCGGGGCGTCCGGCTTCTCGCGGGCTGTCCCGATCCCGATGACGGGCAGTCACCCGATCTGGTCCGCCCGTTTCCCCAGGCGGTCGGCGTCCTGGAGGTCGTCGAGGTCCTGGAGCCGACCCCGCTGATGCGGCGACTGGTCCTGCGGTGTGACGAACTGCACCGGATGGAGATCGCCGAACCGGGCGAGATCATCACCCTGATCTGGCCGATCGAGGGCGCAGGGGAGATCGTCCTGCCGGAACGCGGCAAGTGGAGCGCCACCCCGGGACAGCACTCGCGCAACTACACCGTCCGCGCCTTCGACCGGGCCGCGGGCCTGGTCACGGTCGACTTCTTCCTGCACGCGATCGACGGCCGCGCCTCCCGCTGGGCCCGCGCCGCGGTCCCCGGCGACCAGGTGGGCTTCGCGGGCTGCCGGGTCCACTGGGTCGGCGACCCGGCCGCCCGCTGGACGCTCCTCGTCGGCGACGAGACGGCCCTCCCCTCGATCGCCGCGATCGCGCTGAGCCGCCCCGAGGGCCACCGCACGATCGTGGTAGCCGAGGTCCGTGATCCCGCCGAGCACGCCTACCTCGAGGCCGACGGGGTCGAGATCCACTGGCTGGACCGGGGTGAGCGCGAACCCGGCCGGGGCCGCGAGCCCGAGGAACTCGTCCGCGGCCTCGACCTGCCCTCGACCCGGGGCCGGGTCTGGGCGGCCGGCGAGTCCCTCGTGATCCAGAGCCTGCGCGCCCACTTCCTGACCGAGCGCGGGCTGCCCAAGGAGACCGTCACGGCGCTCGGCTACTGGCACCACCCGCGCCGACCGCGCGTCCCGAAGGCCGGGTGACCGACCCCGGCCCGGGTCGCGGTCATTCGGTGCGGAGGGCGGTCGCGGTGCGGGTCCCGGCCGCCCAGGCCGCCGGGAACGCCGCGCCGAGCAGAGCGATCGCGATTCCGGCGAGACCGAGCAGGAGCAGCTTCGCCGCAGGGTAGACGTCCATCATGTGCGGGGTGAGCCGAACCCCGGCGCCCTCGGCCATGCGCGGCAGGACCTCGCCGTGCAGCAGCATCCCCGCGGGCACCCCGACCAGCCCGCCGACGGCTCCCAGCCCGGCCACCGATGCCAGCACCATGATCACGGTCTGCCGGGGCGACATGCCGATCGCCTTGCAGACACCGAGATCGTGGACGCGCTCGCGGGTGTCGAGGACGACCGAGTTCAGCACGCCGAGCCCCGCGACGGCGACCAGCATCAGGGTCAGCAGCGCGGCGATCGAGTCGAGGATCACGATCGTGCTGCTGCGGTCCCCCTCTCCGGGGACCGCCTCCTGGCCCATCGGCTTCAGCAGCGGATCCAGCCGGGCGACGTAGGCCGCGACGTCGGTGCCGTCCGTGAGCGTGACGAAGAAGCCGTCCAGGGAGACGGGCTCGGTGAACGAGGCAGCGTCCGCCTTGATCCGCAGTCCGTCGTCCGACAGGTCGAAGGCCTCTCCGACGATCTTGAGCCGGGCCGTCTCCCCCTCGCTGGTGACGGCGATGGTGTCGCCGACACGATGGCCGGTCGTCTCGAGGAAGCGGCTCGGCACGACGGCCTCGCCCGGCCCGGTGAACCAGCGGCCGGAGATCATCTCATAGGCCCCCGCGCCCGGGTCGCCCCGGTAGAACTCCGCGCTCACCGCGGTGAGGACACCCGCGACGGTCACCTCGGTGCCACGGGACTTGCCGTAGAAGGAGGCGGTGCCCGGCTGGGCGCGGACGGTGTCGCGGATCTTCGCCTCGTCCGCGGCGGTGGGCGGCCTCGGCTCTCCCCGCCCGTCGAAGACCGGATGGACGACGACCGCCGCCCGTCCCTCGGGCGAGCGGGCCTGGCCGACGGTGTTGAGGGTCGAGGCGAGCCCCAGCGCGAAGGTCGCCGCCAGCGTGCCGAAGACCAGCGCTCCCAGCATCGCGAGCGTCCGCACCGGCCGGGCGAACGGCGTCGCCAGGCCGAGGGTCACGCTGCGCGGCAGCGGCAGCCGGCCGAGCGCCCGGTGGGCCCGCTGCCCCCGGCCCGTGCTCGGGGCGCGCCCGACGGCGATCGCCTCGGCCGTGCGCAGACGGCCCGCCCGCAGCGCGGGCACCAGCGCGGCGATCACGACGACCGCCACCGCGGCGGCGGGCACCCCCAGGTCGACCTGCCAGGACACCGACAGGCCCGCCGAGCCGTAAAGGTCGCCGACCTCGCTCAGCAGCGGGATCGCCATGAGGTTCCCCAGCACGACGCCCAGCGCGATGCCCAGGGAGGCGGGGATGAGCGCCTGGGCGATGTAGGCCCGGACGACCTGCGCCGGGGTGAATCCGAGCGCCTTGAGGATGCCGATCCGCCGGATCCCCGCCCCGACGGCGCCGCTGACCACGCTGCTCACGATGATCACCGACATGAACAGGCCGAGCCCGCCGAACGCCACCAGGAACGGCACGAAGGTGGCCGTCTCGCGAGTGGCGGTGGCCTTGACGTCCAGATGGGACTGGCCGCCGAGCACGGCGCCCGCCGGCAGCGCCGCCGTGACGGCCGCCCTGGCCGCGTCCATCTCGGCCTTCGTGCCCGAGGCGGAGAAGCGGTAGAACATCTGCTCCGTCGCGGGGGCTCCCTTCGGCCGCAGCGCGCCGACCTGCTCGGGCACCACCCAGGCGTCGGCGCTCCTGCCGGCCGAGCGGCCCTGGCCGACGATCGTCAGCTCGGTGCCGCCCTCGTCGCTCAGCTTCGAACCGATCGAGAAGGCCCCCGGCGGCAGGTCCGCCGGAACCACGATCTCCCCCGTCCTCGCGGGCCATCTCCCCTTGACCAGGGTGACGCGGTCGAGCGCGCCGCCGGCCTCGGGCCTGCCCGCGACCGTCAGGGTGGGCAGCCTGTGCCCGTGATCGCGCGCAACGAAGGTCGTCACCGGGAAGGGGCCCGCGCTCGCGGTGACGCCCGGCAGCCTCGTGGTCGCCGCGATCTGCGCGGCGGTCGCCTTCGCCGGGTCGATCTGGACGGTGAGGTGCGCCCCGCGCTGGCGGGCGAAGGCCTGGTCGAAGGGTGCGTTCGACACGACGAGCAGCGTCCCCGCGACCACCGCGGAGGCGACGGCCATCAGCGTGGCGAGGACGAGGACGGCCGTCTGGAGCCGCCGCCTGCCGACGCCCGACCGGACGACCCCGCCCATGGCGCTCATCGCCGTCCCCCGACGGTCCGGTCCACCGCGATGCCGCCGTCGACGAGGTGGATCGTCCGGGTGGCGATGGCCTCCGCGAGCGCCGGGTCATGGGTGACGACGATGATCGTCTGGCCTCCACGATGCAGGTCGATCAGGAGTTCGCGGACGTCGTGGCCCGACGCCGTGTCCAGCGCGCCGGTCGGCTCGTCGGCCAGGAGCAGCGCGGGCTCGTTGATCAGCGCCCGGGCGATCGCGACCCGCTGGCGCTCGCCGCCCGACAGCCGCCCGGGGTAGGCGCGGGCGTGCCTCTGGATGCCGAGCGCCTCCATCAGGTCGCCGGTCCGTTCCTTCACTTTCGCCTTGGACATGCCCGCGAGCTGGGCGGGGAGGCCGATGTTGTCGGCGACGGTCAGATCGTCGAGCAGGTTGAAGAACTGGAACACCATCCCGACCCTGCGGCGCCGGTAGCGGGCCAGGGCGTGCTCGCCGAGCCGGTCGATCCGCCCTCCCTCCACGGTCACGGTGCCCTCGGTCGGCTTGTCCAGACCGGCGACCAGGTTCAGCAGCGTCGACTTCCCGCTGCCGGACGGCCCCGTGACGGCCAGCGCCTCGCCCTGCTCGACGGCGAGCGACAGCGGCCCGAGGACCGGCGTGCCGTCGTAGACCCTGCTCGCGTTCTCCAGCTCGATCACATTTCCCATGAGCGGAAGGTAGGCCGGGCCCCCGCGGGGGCGCGTCGGCCGTCGCGCCGAGATCGGGTCCTCCGCCGGGACGACGCGCTCCGGCGTCATCCTTGCGATGTACTCCTCGCAGCCGACGCCCTCCTTCTCCGCGGGGGGATGCCCGCCACCGCGCGGAGGGCGAGAATGAGACCGTGGAGACGGACGAACGGCGCATCCGGTGGCAGCAGGCGCGTGATCTGCTGAAGCCCGAGGAGCCGGGGCCGCTCCCCTCCCGGCGGGCCCTGCTCGCCGACGCCCTGCTCGCCTTCGCGCTGACCCTGATCGCCGTGGCCGTGGCGCACCGGACGGGCGACGCCGCCCACTTCATCCGGCTCGACGGCGACCATCCGTCGAGCGCGGAGCCGTCGATGATCCCGGAGGTTCCGGAGATCCCCGCCCCTCCGGAGGCGCCGGTCCATCCGGGGGCCGTGGAGACGCCCGAACGGCTCCTTCCGCCGGACACGCGCATGATGGTCCCCGGACGTCAGCCGGATCAGGCGCCCCTGCTGCTCACGATCATGACCACCCTGCCGCTCGCCGCCCGGCGCCGGTACCCGCTCAGCGCGTTCGGCGTCATGATCTTCGCGGCCGGGGTCAAGCTCGACACGGTCACCTGGTTCACCGTGTTCGCCTGCGTGATCGGGGCCTACAGCGCCGCCGCCTACAGCCGCTATCGCACCCGCGCCATCAGCGGGCTCCTGGCCGCCGCGCTGCTGGCCGGGGTCGCCTTCGAGGACTCGGGGCCCTCCCTTCCCGACTGGTCGGGCCCCTTCTTCATCCTGCTGGTGGCCGGGGTCATCGCGACGCTCGTCCGGTCGTGGCGGCAGCGGCTCAGCGACAGCCAGCGGCGGCTGGCCGACCTCGAAGACCGGCAGGAGGAGGCCACCCGCCGGGCCGTCGAGGTGGAGCGGGCCAGGATCGCGGCAGAGCTGCACGACGTCGTGACCCACAATGTGAGCGTGATGGTGATCCAGACGGGGGCCGCGCGCAAGGCGATGGACGCCCGGCCCGATCTGTCCCGGCAGGCGATGCTGGCGGTCGAGGCCAGCGGCCGGGCGGCGATGGCGGAGCTGCGGCACGTGATGGGGCTCCTGTCGGCCTCGGAGAACGAGCGGCTCGACGGTCTCGAACCCCAGCCGGGCCTGGAGCAGCTGGAGAAACTCGTCGAAAGGGTCCGGGCCGCCGGAACTCCGGTGACCGTCGAGGTGTCGACGCCCCCCGAGCCGCTGCCGCCCGGGCTGGAGCTGACCGCCTACCGGGTGGTCCAGGAGGCGCTGACCAACACGATCAAGCACGCGGCCGGGGCGTCCGCTGCCGTGCGGATCACCCATGACGCGGAGCGCCTGGAGATCGAGGTCACCGACACCGGCGGGGTCGTGCCCAGCCGCGGCACCGGCAACGGCCGCGGGCTGATCGGGCTGCGCGAGCGGCTGGCCGTCTACGACGGCACCCTGGAGGCCCGGCGCAGACCCGGCGGGGGCTACCTCGTCAGAGCTCAGGTCCCCTGGCCGGCGACATGAGCCTGCGCGCGGTGATCGCCGATGACCAGGCGCTCGTCAGGACCGGCTTCGGGATGATCCTCGCCGCCGACGGGATCGAGGTGGTGGCCGAGGCCGTCAACGGGACCGAGGCGGTGTCCGCGGTCCGCCGCACCCGCCCCGACGTCGTGCTGATGGACATCCGGATGCCCGAGATGGACGGCCTGGAGGCCACCCGCCAGATCATGGCGAGCGGCGACCAGACCCGGGTGATCATCCTGACCACCTACGATCTCGACCACTATGTCTACGGCGCCCTCACCGCGGGGGCCAGCGGCTTCCTGCTGAAGGACGTCACGCCGGAGCAGCTCGTTGCGGCGGTGCGCCTGGTCCGCGCGGGAGACGCCCTCCTCGCCCCGGCCATCACCCGCCGGCTGATCAAGCGCTTCGCCCCGCGCGACGAGGCCAGGGCCTCGCTCCACCGCGACCTGTCCGGGCTGACCCCGCGCGAGCTGGAGGTGCTGCGGCTGCTCGCCACCGGCCTGTCCAACGCCGAGCTCGCCGAGCGGCTGTCGCTGAGCGCCACCACGGTCAAGACCCATGTCGCCCGGATCCTGTCCAAGCTGGGGCTGCGCGACCGTGTCCAGGCCGTGGTCCTGGCCTACGAGACCGGGCTTGTCGCCCCGGGCGAGACTTCACCGTCGTAGGATCTGGGAACCCCGGACGCCGCAGGAGGAGCAGTGACGTTCTCGATCTATCTGCCCTGGCTGTGCTCGGTGGTCCTGGCGGCGGCGGCCCCGGTGATCGTCCGGCGGCTGGCGCCCCGGGCGGCGGTGTGGTCGCTGGTGACCGCGGCGGCGGCGTGCGCGGCGGGCACGACCTGGAGCCTGGTGCTGATGGCCGCCACCCTGCTGGGCCGGACGGCCGAGGTCGAGGCCGCGGCGCGGGCCCGCGGGGTCGACCTCGCCGAGCCCGTCCCCCGGCTGCTCGCCGGGGGTGCGGCGCTGCTGATCGGGCTGGCCGTCTGGCGGCTGGCCCAGGTGATCGCCACCCGGACGGCGGTCCGCACGGAACTGCGGCGGCTGTGCGAGGGGCACGGCGCCGAACTGGTGATCGTCGATCTCGAGCTCGCCCACGCCTTCGCGGTGCCGGGACCCGAGCCGCACATCGTGGCCACCCGCTCGATGCTGAAGGCCCTCACCGCCGCCGAACGCCGGGTGCTGCTGGAGCACGAGCGGGCGCACCTGCGGTTCGGGCACCACAGGTTCGAGGCGGCCGTCGCGGTGGCCGTGGCGGTCAACCCGCTGCTCGCGCCGGTGCGGAACGCGGTGGCCTTCCTGCTGGAACGCTGGGCGGACGAGACCGCGGCCAGCGAGGTCGGCAGCCGCCGTCTCGCCCTGCGCTCCCTGGCCAGGGCCGCGCAGGCGGCGACGGCGACCTCGCGCTCGGGCGTCCGGCTGGCCTTCGCCGAACTCGGGGTGATCCACCGGCTGGAGGCGCTGCGGGTCTCCCCGCCCCGCGCCGCCCGGATCCCGGCCCTCGCGGCGGCCCTGCTCTGCCTCGTGGTCGGGCTCGCCACCGCCGACGCCACATGGGACTTCGTGGGACTGGTCTCCTGGCTCGTCCCTTTCTGATCGGTTAATCTGCTGGATGTCAGGCGGGAGGAGTGGAGAATGTCCGCATCATCGAACCGCCGCGGCTGGGGAGCGCTCGAAGCCGAGATCATGGCCGCGCTCGCCGCCTCCGACACCGCTCTGGGCGCCGGGGAACTCCGCGAGATCCTCGATCCCCCACCGGCCTACACCACCGTGCTCACCGCGCTGTCACGGCTGCACGACAAGGGCGCGGTCACCCGTGACCGTAGTGGCCGCGGGCACGTCTACTCTTTCCAGCGGGACGAGGCGGCGCTCCGCGCCGTGCAGATGCGCAGGCTCCTGGAGGGCGGCAAGGACAAGGCCAGGGTGCTCGCCCGGTTCGTGGACGAACTGTCGCCCGAGCACGAGCGTCTTCTCCAGCGGTTGCTGTCAGATCTCGACGGGCCCTGATCTGCGACCCATCAGGTGCTTACTACTTCTTTCGTAGTATTTTGCTCTGATCGTCATTGGTTGATCGGAGCGAGTTGGCTGGCATGTCACGGGGAGAGGCTGGCGAAGACGTCGTCGAGCAGCGGACGCCGGGGTGTCCTGCCGTGCTCGACGAACCATTCGCGGCCCAGCGCCCAACGATAGATCGGCCGGGGCAACCGCAGGAGAACGGCCAATGTACGGGTGTCGGCGCTCGCCTGGCTGGCATGTGCCGCCATCGAGGCGCGCTTGTGGTCGATGAAGTCCCGGACGTCCACCCGATGGGTGATCGCTTCCGGCGCGGAGTAGGCGTGTTCGAACTTACGGGGGTCGAAATCGGCGGGGATACCGGGCAGGCGTCGTATCAGGCGCAACGCCCTGAGAAGCAAGGTGCGGTCCACGGTCGCCTCGAGGACCACGGGGGTTCCGGCGATCTCGGCCGCACGGGTCCCGACGTGATGGACCCGCACGTGGTCGGGGTGCCCGTACCCGCCGGCCGGGTCGTAAACCGTGAGCACGTCGGCGTTCTCCTCCTTCAGGAGGGCGGCCAGCCGCTGGGCGGTCTCCTCGGCGTCGACCCGGGAGAAGGCCTTCTCCCCGCCCGAGGCCACGGCCAGGCCGGAGTCGGCGTACCCGAGGCACTCGACCCGGGCGCAGCCGAGGGCCTCGGCCGACTCGGCGAGCTCGGCCAGCCGGGTGTCGCCCAGGTTCCCGGTCTCCCCTGCGGCCAGCCCCGCCTCGCCCGCGGTGGCGACGACCAGGACCACCCGGTGCCCGGCCGCGGCGGCGCGCGCCATCGTGCCCGCGGTCAGCAGGGCCTCGTCGTCGGGATGGGCGTGGAAGGACACCAGCGTGTACGGCATGGGGCCAGTGTGCCAGCAGGAGCGGGTGCCCCGTGAAGATCGCCCATGTGACGGACTTCTACCTCCCCCGGCTCGGCGGCATCGAGATGCAGGTCCGTGACCTGGCGATCCGCCAGGCCCGGGCCGGGCACACCGTCGAGGTCATCACCTCCTCACCGCGGCCGAAGGGCCAGCGGGTCTCCGGCGGCGAGGAACTGCGCGTCCACCGGCTCACCGAGAAGTCGATCTTCCCGGCGGCGCTGAACCCCGCGGGCCTGCGGCCGGGACGCGACCTGCTGCGCAAGGGCGGCTACGACGTGGTGCACGTCCAGGCCGCTCCCTTCTCCCCTCTCGCCTTCTCCGCGGTGGCCCTCGCCTCTGACGCCGGGCTGCCGACCGTGCTGACCCTGCACTCACTGATCTCCTACCTGGAGACGCCGTTCCGGCTGCTCGACGGCCTCGTCGACTGGAGCTCCCAGCCCGTCACCTGGACGGCCGTCAGCGACGTCGCGGCCGAACCGCTGCACCGGCTGGTGGCCCCCGCGCCGGTCCACATCCTGCCCAACGGGATCGATCCGACGCGATGGCGGGTCGAGCCGCTGCCCAGGGACGCCGAGGAGGTCGTCGTGGTCGCCGTGATGCGGCTCGCGCGGCGCAAGCGTCCCCTGCACCTGCTGCGAACGCTCCGCGAGGCCAGGGCCGCGCTCAAGCCGTCCGTGCGGATGAAGGTCGTCGTGGTCGGCGAGGGTCCGGAACGGCCGCGGATGGAGCGCTATATGCGCCGTCACGGCATGACCGGCTGGGTGAGCCTGCCGGGACGCCTGCCGCGCCAGGAGATCAGGACCCTCTTCCGGCGGGCCGACGTGTTCGTCGCGCCCGCGACCCTGGAGTCGTTCGGGATCGCCGCCCTGGAGGCCCGCTGCGCCGGGATCCCCGTGGTGGCGCGCGCGGAGGGCGGGGTCGGCGGCTTCGTCGACGACGGGCTCGGCGGCATCCTCGCCTCGAGCGACACGGCGATGGCGGAGGCGATCACCCTGCTGGCGGCCGATCCGGGACTGCGCACGAGCATGGCCGCCCACAACCGGGCGGTGCAGCCCCCGATGGACTGGCCCGCCGTGCTGGAGCGGACCCACCGGATCTACGAGATCGCCGCCGGGCGGCCGAGCCATGTGATCTCCAAGGCGGTGCGCTGATGAACCGCAGGATCCGCCCGAACCTGATCGGCGAGCTGCTGATCGTCCTGGCGCTGGTGAAGGTCTACGACTACATCCGCTCCTTCGCGGACGTCCGGGAGGGCCCGGCGCTGGCCCACGGCAAGGAGGTCCTGGCCGCGGAGCGGTTCCTCCACATCGACGTCGAGCACGCCGCGAACCACTGGCTGACCCGGCACGAGCCGCTCTCCCTCGCCTCGGCCTACTGGTACCAGTTCGCCCACATCCCGGTGACGATGGCCGTCCTCGCCTGGTGTTACATCAGCGCGCCCGGCGTCTACCGCTCGGCCCGCAACTCGCTGGTGATCACCAACCTCGTCGGGATGACGGTGTTCTTCCTGATCCCGGTGATGCCGCCGCGGCTGCTGCCGGGGGCGGGCTATGTCGACACCGTCGCCGAGGCCGGGTTCGGCAGCGACCACGGCGGGCCCGTCCCCGCCGACCAGTACGCCGCGATGCCGTCACTGCACCTGGCCTGGGCCGTCTGGACGGCCATCGTCGCCGTCCGGATCCTCGGCGGCCGCCGGTTCCCCTACGCCTATCCGGTGGTCACCGGGGTGATCGTGGTCGTCACCGCCAACCACTACGTCCTGGACGTCGTGGCGGGGGTGGCCGTCGCGCTGCTCGCGACGGTTCAGATGACCTTCCTGTGGGCCAGGAAGGCCAGCACGGCGGCGCCGGGCGCGAACGGCAGCCAGACCGTCAGCAACCGGTACCCGAGGACGGCGGCCAGGGCGGCCGAGGAGGGCACGCCGATGGCGGGGAGCGCCGCGACCAGGGCGACGTCGAGGCCGCCGATGCCGCCGGGCGAGGGGACGACGGCGCAGAGGGAGGAGACCACCACGTAGACGGCGACGACGCTGACGGCCGCGACGAGCACGCCGAGGCCGCGCAGCAGCGCGAAGAGGATCACGCCGTGGATCACCGGGACGGTCGCCGAGCCCAGCCACAGGGCGGCCGCCCGGATCGGATGCCTGAGCACCGCTCCGAGCGGCGCGAAGTCCCTGGCCAGACGGCTCCTGAGCGTCCGCCACCAGCCGCGCTTGACGCCCGTCCAGGCCAGGACCGCCACGAGGGCGCATGTCACGGCGGCGATCGCGCCGATGCTCACCGGGTTCAGGTGCCTGCTGAACGACTCGAACTTCACCACCGCCGAGGGGACCGCGGCCAGCGCGACCACGAGCAGCAGCAGATGGGTGATCAGTCCCGCGAGCGAGTTCAGCCCGATCGAGCCGACCGCCATGGCCTTGCTGAGGCCGTGCCGCCGCAGGAACCGCAGGTTCACCGCGATGCCCCCCGCTCCGGCCGGCAGCAGGTGGTTGGCGAAGGACGCCGCGACCTGGACCGCGAAGACGCGGGCGGCGGGCGGTGTCACCGGCATCGAGCCGAGCTGGGTGATCGTGCCGACCACGAGCAGGAACAGCGAGGCGACCAGGGCGGCCACCAGCCATTCGCGATCGCTGTGGATCAGGCTCTCGGCCCCGGTGGCGACCGCGTCGCGGTTCATGACGGCGATCACCACGACGGCCGCGGCGACCCCGAAGCCGACCAGCAGCCGGGAGATCGACAGGCCCGCCTTCCTGGCCTTCTCCACGGGGGAGTCCGGCGGGGACTCCAGGGTGGGGGCGCTCATCGCGGGTCCAGGACGGTGCGGGGGTGGGGCCCGGCTGGCGCGACCGGGTTCTGGGCGGTGATGGCGGCGAGTCCCTTCAGCGTGACGTTCCCGTAATGTCCGCTTGTGACGGCCGGGAAGAAACGAGCGTAGTGGTACTCCGCCGCCGATCGGTGGCCGACCGGCCGATTCACCCTGACTCGTCGAACAGGACGAAGTAAGGAGTGGCCATCGCCATGGCGATCAGAGCGGGCAGCAGGTACGGAGCGAGAGTCCTCGCCCGGCGTCCCACGAGGGCCGCGGCCCCCGCCATCAGCGGAAGCGCGAGCCACCACAGAGAGACGCCAGGATAGCGCCAGGCGAGGGCGTGGGAGTCCGGCCGCGCGCCGGCGAGCCACTGGACCCCGCCGAGCAGCAGGCCCGCGGCCAGGGCCGCCGGTACCGCCCGGTTGCGCCAGCGCGGGGCGGCCAGGAGCGCGGCGAACAGCGGGAGACCGAGCCAGAGGGCCTCCGACGGCCGCATGACGGCCGTCAGCGCCGCTCCCCCGGCCAGGCCGATGACCGCCTCGGCGTCCGAGGGGTCGCGGGCGACGCGCAGGAAACCGCCGACGGCCGCCACCGCCCCCAGCGCGCACCACAGGTCGGGCAGGCTCTGCGGCCGGTAGGCCAGGGTGATCCACGACCAGGCGATGAGGCCGCCGGCCACGGCCAGCGGGCGCAACGGGTGGATCCCGCGCCACAGCCAGAGCGCGAGGGAGAGGCCGCAGCCCGACAGGACGGCCAGGTAGGTGCGCAGCACGGCGGCGGAGGCGGAGAACAGCGCCGCGGGGGTCACCAGCAGGGAGATTCCGGGGCTGAGCCGCACCGCTTCTCCCCAGGCCGGTCCGTACCGGGGCACGACCAGGACGAGCTGGCCCGCCGCGAGCCCCGCGCCGACGACCGCGAGCCCGGCCCCGCCCAGCCGCGACGCCTTCGGCCGGCGTGACGACACCGCCACTCTCATCCCCGCCTCCTGCTCCAAGGGAGTCGAAGCTTAGCGAAACACTTCGGTAAGGACCGCGGCATCCCTTTCGCGGACGTGCGGCCCCGGCGGAGCCGTATGCTGAACCGGTCGGCGTACATCGGCGTACTCCATTCACCTCACTGCTGCTGATGCATCTAGGGAGACCGATTCTTTGACGCCGACCATCGTCGTGGCCCACGAGAGCGGCACCGTCCACGCCCGCCGTCCACGCACCCGGCGCTCCCGGCTCCTCCTCGCGGCGCTTCCGCTCGTCACGGTCCTCGGCTGCTGGCTGGCCTGGGACTCGCTGGTGGAGGTGCCGTGGCAGGCGGTGCCCTTCCTCATCCTCCTGTCGGCCCTGCACTACGCCTGCGCGGCCGTGGCGATCGAGGCGGCGTCGGGGCATCGGCTGCGGTTCACCGAGTCGCTGCTGGCCCAGACGGCCGCGGCCGCCGCGGCTCGGATCATCCCCGCCGGGCTCGGCGGCATGGCCGTGAACGTGCGCTACCTGACCAGGTGCGACGTGCCCGCGCCGCAGGCGTTCACGGCGGTCGGCCTGCTGAAGCTCGTCGGCGGAGGAGTCCACGCGCTGCTGTTCCTGGCCGTCGTCGCCACCGAGCACCGGGCGGGAACGGAGCTGGCGGGACGCCTCGATCCCGGCCGGTTCGGCGCCTACCTCCCCCACGTCGGTGTCGCGGCGGGGATCCTCGCCGTCCTCGCGATCGTGGGGGCGGTGCGCTGCGCGACCGCGCCCGGATGCCGGACCGCGCGGTACTCGCTTGCCGCGGTCCGGGCCGCCGCGGCCTCCTGGCGGGCGCTGCTCGCGGTCGCCCGGGATCCGCGCGCGCTGGCCAAACTCGTGCTCGCCGCCGCCGGCACCCCCGTCGTGCTGGGCTGCGCCTTCGCGGTGAGCCTCATCGCCGTTCCCGACGGCGCCCCCGTGAGCGCCGTCGGAGTCCTGCTGCTCGCCTATCTGACCGGCAGCGCCCTGGGCGCGGGAGTCCCCGTCCCCGCGGGCATGGGCACCACCGAGGCCGCCCTCACCGCCGCGGCCATCGCCGTCGGGGTCCCCGCGATCCCGGCCCTGCAGGGCGTCCTGCTCTTCCGGGTCACCACCTTCTGGCTCCCCGTCCCGGCCGGAGTCCTGGCCGCCCGCCGCCTGCGCCGCACCGGCCGTCTCTGACCGTTCCGCGCCTCAGACGTCCGGCGCCGGGACGGTCGCGGCCAGGCGCTTCGGCGCCGACAGGCGCCAGCCCTCGGTGACCAGTTCGGCGAGCTCCTCCGGATCGACCCTGGTCAGGTCGATGTTCACCCAGGCGAACCGGCCCGCGGACCAGGACGGCGAGAACACCTCCGGATCCTCGGAGACGAGCGCCTCCTGCTCCTCGCGCAGGGCCTTGAGCATGATCGTCTCTTCGGCCTCGTCGAGATAGCAGAAGCCCTTGCCGCGCACCCGGAACCCGCTCAGGGTCGGGTGGCCCTCGGCCCGCGCGACCTCCGGCAGCCCTTCGACGATCTTCAGAAACACCTCGACGCCCATCCCCCAGGTCTACCAACCGGGTCGGACATTCTCGACAGTCACCCACACAGTGATATCGGTCGATCACATTAAGTGATATCCCTGTCGCTCGACAGACCGCACCGACCCGAACGGAGCAGCATGACGAGCAGCACCGATGGCGCCGTCCCGATCATGATCGTCGGCGACTCGATCAGCCATGGCAGCAGCGGCGACTGGACCTGGCGCTACCGGTTCTGGACCCACCTGCGCGACCAGCGCGTGGCCATCGACCTCGTCGGACCCAAGGCCACGCTGGACGACATCAGGACCGCCGAGGCCGGCGACGACGACTCCACCTACGCCGACCCGGAGTTCGACCGCGACCACAACGCCCAGTGGGGCCGTCCCTACCTCACCGAGAAGAGCCTCATCGAGGCCAAGGTCGCCGAGTTCCGCCCCGCCTACCTGCTGGTGCTGCTCGGCATCAACGACCTGTTCTGGTACGGGGTCGAGCCCGGGCAGTTCGAGGACAACCTCCGCGAGTTCGTCGCCAACGCGCGCCGCGCCGCGCCCTCACTGCGGTTCGTCCTCGGGAGCATCCTGCAGACGCAGCGCGCGGTCGAGGACGAGGAGTTCGCCGCCCGCGTCGCGGCGTGCAACGCCCGGATCAGGGCCGTCGCGGCCTCCATGACCACGCCGGAGTCGCCGATCGTGCTGGCCGACACCGCCCGCGAGTTCGTGGCCGCCGACCACACCTGGGACGGCACCCACCCGAACCCGCGCGGCGAGCTCCGCATCGCGGCCGCCTTCGCGGACGTGCTGGCGGGCGCCTTCGCCCTCGGCGCCCCGTACCCGCGGCCCTTCACCGAACCGGCGGACATCCCGGCGCAGGCCAAGGCGCCCCTCGGCGAGCCCGCGGCGCGCCCCGTGTGAGAGGCGCCGGTGCTTGACGGCCCCCTCCCGCGCTCCCATGATCACGAACAACGGGAAAAGCGCAGGTGAGGGGGCACGGGCATGGCTTTGAAGAACTACGGGGTGCTGGCCGGGAGAGCGGTCGGCAAGCGGCGCGAGGGCGGCCGGGACACGCCGCACTTCCAGATCCACCTCGTCGACGAGGACGCGGTCTCCTACCGGATCGCGGTGAACGTCCTGTCGAAGGAGGAGCCGTCCCAGCTGCTCTACCTGGCCGACGAGGACTTCGCGCACCCGATCACCGACGACCTGCCCGAGGCCGGCTCCGGCTGGACGCCCCTCGACCGCGGGCTCGACTTCGTCCGCGGCGGCCTGGTCGACCGCACGAGCATGATCGCGCTCCCGCCGGAGGTCCCGGGGCCCGGCAACGATCTCGCCGACCGGCTCGAGACGCACATCGACAAGGCCGTCGCCGATCCCGCGGTCGCCGTCTACGTGTTCGGGGAGCGCTGGGGCCCGGAGGGCAAGGCCGACAAGATCTTCGGATTCGCGCCCGGCAACGGCGTCCACGACGTCCACATGAACCAGGGCAACAGCCCGGCCTTCCGGCGCGACGACGGCGTCTGGCAGGACGGTGGGATCCTGCTCCGTTTCCCGGGCGACGAGCCGCACTGGGTCGCGATCTTTCTCGCGTTCCAGTCGCAGAGCTGGCACACCGACGACCTGACCGGCCACACCCGCTCCGACGTGGCATCCCTCGCCGAGGCCGTGCCCGCGCAGGCCGCTCCGGCTCCCCGGACGGTCCCCGCTGGATGATTTGTTAGTTAATTCAAGTCTTGACATAAGAGGTGAACAAGTTCAGTCTCTGCTTCGAGATCCCCCCGGCGCCGCCGAAAGGAGCCGCGCATGGTGCTCGAAGCCCGCAGGAGGGCCCGCCCTCCCCTACTGAGATCGTTGTTCGCCGCACTGGTCCTGACGATCGGCTGTGTCACGGCGATCCCTGCGGCAGCGGCCGACGGCCTGCTGTCGCAGGGCAAGACCGCGACCGCCTCCTCCACCGAGAACACCGGCTCCCCCGCCTCCGCCGCCGTCGACGGGAACGCCGGCACCCGCTGGTCCAGCACGTTCGCCGACCCCCAGTGGCTCCAGGTCGACCTGGGGTCCGGCGCCCGGATCAGCCGCATCGTCCTGAACTGGGAGGCCGCCTACGGGAAGGCCTTCAAACTCCAGGTCTCCGACAACGCCTCCACCTGGACCGACGTCTACTCCACCACGACCGGGGGCGGCGGCGTCCAGGACCTGAACGTCACCGGGACCGGCCGCTACGTCCGGATGCTCGGCACCGCCAGGGCGACCGGCTACGGCTACTCGCTCTGGGAGTTCCAGGTCTACGGCACCGCCGACGCGGCCTGCCAGACCTCCGACGCCGCGCTCAACCGGCCCGCCACCGCCTCCTCGGCCGAGAACGCGGGCACCCCCGCCTCCGCCGCCGTCGACGGCAGCTCAGGCACCCGCTGGTCCAGCGCGTTCGCCGACCCCCAGTGGCTCCAGGTCGATCTCGGCGCGACCCTGACCGTCTGCCGGGTCTCGCTCAGCTGGGAGGCCGCCTACGCCAGGTCCTACAAGATCCAGATCTCGGGTGACGGGTCCGCCTGGACCGACCTGTACTCCACGACCACGAGCGCCGGCGGGAACCAGACCCTGAACGTCACGGGTTCAGGACGGTACCTGCGGGTCCACGGCACCGAGCGCGGGACGGCCTACGGCTACTCGCTCTGGGGCCTCACGGTCAACACCACCGGGGGCGGCCCCACCGACCCCGACCCGTCCGGCTTCTGGGGCGACACGAGCACGATCCCCCCGGCCCAGAACGTCGTCATGATGAAGATCCTCAACCGGACGAACGGCCAGTACCCCGACAGCCAGGTCTACTGGAGTTACAACGGCCAGTCCCACTCGATCGCCGAGCAGCCCTACTTCGACCTGCCGGTCAACACCGCCGGGCGGATGTACTTCCATCTCGGCTCGCCCGACAGCCGGTACTCCGACTTCATCGAGTTCACCGTCGGGCCCTCGGTCTTCAACGGCAACACCACCCGTGTCGACGGCTTCGGCCTGAAGCTCGCGATGCGGCTGCACTCCCACGACGGCGACGACGTGTCCGTCGGCGAGGACCTCGCGACGTTCCAGGAGGACCGCGCGGCCACGTTCGCGAGGTTCCAGAACGAGGTCCCGGCCGAGTTCAAGGGCCTGGCCACCGTCGAGGCCCCCTACCGGATCCCCGCGCCGGGCAACTCCCCGGCCTTCCAGCCGGGCGGAGCGTACGCGAACTACTTCACCGCCTACGCGGCGTCGGCGGGCGTCACGGCCACCACCTCCCAGGTGACGGGCTGCGCCGGTCCCCTGTCCGAGGCGCCGAAGCTGTGCGCCGCGCTCAACCGGCACGTCGTCGGCCAGACCGACGCCCAGCAGGACGACGCGGCGAACTACTACAAGGCCGCGCCTGCCAACTACTACGCCAGGTTCTGGCACGACCACGCCATCGGCGACCTGTCGTACGGCTTCCCCTATGACGACTACGCGGGCCACTCCTCGTTCATCGCCCACCAGGGCCCGCAGTACCTGCTGATCGCGGTCGGCTGGTAAGTCCGCAGTCCCTCCGGCCGCCGTCTCAGCACTGCGGCGGCCGGAGCCCACCCCCGCTGTAACCACCCCCCGTTTGGAGCAGTGATGCGCCCTGCCGCACGTCCACCGTCCCTCCGAGTCCTCAGGCCACCCGCCCTGCTCATCGCCGTCCTGCTCGTCGCGGCGGCCCTCGTCGCGCCCGCCAGGGTCGCCCATGCCGCGACCCTGCTGTCGCTGAACAAGCCCGCCGTCGCCTCCTCCTCGGAGAACGCCACGGTCAACCCCGCCTCCGCGGCGTTCGACGGCGACACCGGCACCCGGTGGGCGAGCACGTTCAGCGACCCGCAGTGGATCCAGGTCGACCTCGGCACCAGGTCGGCGATCTCCCAGGTCCAGCTGACCTGGGAGGCCGCCTACGCCACCGGGTTCAAGATCCAGGTCTCGGACGACGCGACCTCCTGGTCCGACGTCTACTCCACGACCACCGGCAACGGCGGCGTCCAGGCGCTGAACGTCACCGGCTCCGGCCGCTACGTCCGGATGCTCGGCACCGCGCGCGCCACCGGTTACGGCTACTCGCTGTGGGAGTTCGGCGTCTTCGGCGACGGCCCGGTCGTCGACCCGGGCACCTGCGGCACCAACGCCGCGCTCAACAAGACCGCGACGGCCTCCACCACCGAGAACGGCGGAACCCCGGCCTCCGCCGCCTTCGACGGCAACACCGGCACCCGCTGGTCCAGCGCGGCCGCCGACCCGCAGTGGATCCAGGTCGACCTGGGCGGCACCACCGCCGTCTGCAAGGTCACCCTGAGCTGGGAGGCGGCCTACGCCGGCGGCTTCCGGATCGAGGTGTCCGACAACGGCACCACCTGGACGTCCATCTACACCACGGCCACCGGCCCCGGCGGGAACCAGACCCTGAACGTGACGGGTTCAGGGCGCTACGTCCGCATGTACGGCACCGCCCGCGCCACCGGCTACGGCTACTCGCTGTGGGAGTTCGGCGTCTTCACCGGCGGCACCGTTCCGCCGACCGAACCGGGCACCACCCCGATCTCCGCCTACAAGCAGGTGACGGCCTCCTCGTTCGAAGGCGGAAACGCCCCCGCCGCCGCGCTCGACGGCCGCACGACCACCCGCTGGTCGAGCGAGTCCAGCGACGCGCAGTGGCTCCGCGTCGACCTCGGCGGAACCTCCACGATCACGGGCGTCACCCTCAACTGGGAGTCCGCCTACGCCACCGGCTACCGGATCGAGGTCTCCTCGAACGGCACCGCCTGGACACCGATCTTCACCACGACGACCGGCAAGGGCGGCGTCGAGAACCTGGCCGTCTCCGGGACCGGCCGCTACATCCGCTTCACCGGGACGGCCCGTGCCACCGGCTACGGCTACTCCCTGTGGGAGTTCCAGGTGTTCGGCACCGTCGACACGACCGACGCGACCGCGCCCCTGCTGTCCGGCCCGACCAGGGCCCCGGCGACGACCGGCCAGTTCGCGCTGGCGGCCCCGGCGGACAAGGCCATGGTCACCGACACCCGCCGGCCCGCCCTGTCCTGGGCGCCCGTCGCCGGTTCGGTCCGCTACGAGGTCTGGCTGAACGTCAGCCGGACCGACTACGACTTCACCGCCTCGGGCAACCTGCTCGACCTCTACACCAAGGTCGCCGAGACGCCCGGCACCACCTACACCCCGACCTGGGACATCACCGACCGCTGGACCTACAAGTGGTACGCCGTGGCGGTCAGCGGCTCCGGCGCGAAGACCACGTCGAACATCCGCACGTTCAGCCTGTACCTGCCGGACATCGAGGCCGTCGCGGACGGCGTCAGCGTCGTCAACGGCGCCCGCGACCTGAACAAGAACGGCACGATCGAGCCGTACGAGGACTGGCGGCAGCCGGTCGAGACCCGCGTCAACGACCTGCTCTCCCGGATGACCCCGGAGGAGAAGGCCTACCAGATGTTCTACAACGCCCAGTCGTTCAACCTGTCGGGCTGGCACTTCGGCCCGGCCCAGCCGGGCGACCTGCACCAGGTGCTGCTCAGCGGGGCGGGCACCCGGCTCGGCATCCCGGCCGTCTCGGCGGGCGACACCATCGCCGGCTACAAGACCACCTATCCGCTGCAGAGCGCACTGGCCGCGGGCAAGGACTACGCCCTCGACTACAAGCTCGGCGACATGCAGCGCAAGGAGGAACTGGAGGTCGGGGCGCGCGGCGTCCTCGGCCCGCTGGCCGAAGTCGGCACCAAGGTCCTCTACCCGCGCATCCAGGAGGGCAACGGAGAGAACGCCGACGTCGCCGCCGCGCAGGTCAGGGCGCTGGTGTCCGGTCTCCAGGGCGGTCCCGAGCTCAACCCGCACTCGGTACTCGCGACGGTCAAGCACTGGCCGGGCGAGGGCGCGGGCGGCGAAGCCCTGATCACCTACGACGCGGTCACGATCAAGTACCACATGATCCCGTTCCGGGCGGCGATGGAGGCCGGCGCGGTCAACATCATGCCGGGCTACGCGGGCAGCTCCTACCTCGACCCGGGCGGTCCCGGCGCGGGCGACAGCGCGAAGATCCTCGCCTACCTCCGCACGAACCTGGGCTACACCGGAATGATCACGACGGACTGGCTGCCGTCGGCGAACTGGCCGGGCGCGGCGAAGGCCGGCTCGGACGTCATGGGCGGCGCCGACCCCGGCGCTCCCGGCTTCACGATGGCGAGCTTCATCAACAGCGTGCCGATCGCCAGGATCGACGACTCGGTGAAGCGCGTGCTGCGGCTGAAGTTCCAGCTCGGCGTCTTCGACCACCCCTACGGCGACCCGGTCAACGGCCCCTACCGCCAGCACCAGCCCGCCTACGCGGACCTGGCCAACCAGGCCGCCCGCAAGTCCATCACCGTCCTGAAGAACTCCAACGCGGTGCTGCCGCTGAAGCTCAAGTCCGGCGACAACATCATCGTCACCGGGCCCCGGGCCACCGACGGCGACGCCTGCTGCATCTGGACGAGCTACTTCCACCAGGAGCTCGGTTCGCTCACCCTTCTCGACGCCATCAAGAAGCGGGCGGCCAAGGACGGCGTCAACGTCTACCAGGACACCGGCCCCTCGCCCAAGCTGGCGGTGATCGCGGTCGGTGAGCCGACCTACACCCACGCCACCAACTGGGTGAAGGAGCAGCCCTATCTGCCCGCCGACCAGCTCGCGCTGATCCAGAACTTCCATGATCAGGGCATCCCGGTCGTGGTCGTGATGGACCTGCCCCGGCCGACCGTCATCACCGAGTGGAACGGCATCGCCGACGCGATCGTCATGACCTACCGCGGTGGCGAGGAGGTCGGGCCCGCCACGGCGAGCCTGCTCTTCGGCGACTACGCGCCGCGCGGGAAGCTGCCCTGGCAGCTGCCGCGCACCCTCGACCAGGTCCTCAAGCCCGGCGGCACCGACACGCTCGCCGACGCCAACGAGGACTGGAACATCCCCTACGACCTCGGGGCGACCGCGGCGGAACGCGCCGACATCCGCGCCAAGATCGACGCCGGGCAGACCGTGCCCGGCACCTACGGGAACCCGCTCTACCCCTACGGAGCCGGCCTCCAGGGCTGGTAGCCCCGCGAGGACAGGACGCCCGGCCGGTGGAACGGCCGGGCGTCCGCTATCCGCCGAGCTCTTTCAGCAGGTCGAGGACGCGTTCGGCGGTCGGTTCCCGCATGTCGCTGACGATCCTGCCGTCGGCCAGGAACACCACGTGGTCGGCGTAGGCCGCCGCGGTCGGCTCATGGGTGACCATGACGATCGTCTGGCCGAACTCGTCGACCGACCGCCGCAGGAACATCAGCACCTCGGCACTGGCCTTGGAGTCGAGGTTCCCGGTCGGCTCGTCGGCGAACACGATCGCCGGCCGGGCGACCAGGGCCCTGGCCGCCGCGATCCGCTGCTGTTCCCCGCCCGACATCTCCGACGGCCTGTGCCGCAGCCGGTGCCCGATCCCGACGGCCTCGACGACCCGCTCGAACCACGGCTCGTCGGGACGCCGCCGCGCGATCGCCGCGGGAAGCGTGACGTTCTCCGCACCCGTCAGCGTCGGCACCAGGTTGAACGCCTGGAACACGAACCCGACCCGGTCGCGCCGCAACCGGGTGAGCTCCTTGTCCGACATCCCGGTCAGCTCGTCCCCGCCGATCCACAACCGCCCGGACGTCACCCGGTCGAGCCCCGCCATGCAGTGCAGCAGGGTCGACTTCCCCGAGCCCGAAGGGCCCATCACCGCGCTGAACCGCCCGGCGGGGAAGTCGATGGAGACCCCGTCCAGGGCCCGGACCTCGGCGTCCCCCGTTCCGTAGACCTTGCTGATCTCCTCCGCCCGCGCCGCGGGCGCCGCCTCGTCCTCACCGCTCATCCGTCCAGCACACCCCAGATCCCGCGGCTTGCCCAGACCCGGAGAGGGAACTTCCGGCCGTTGGCGATCCGTGACCTGACCCCGGGACCGGACGATCCACCGGCCGTTAGAGTGCGGTGCGTGACGGATGGTCCGGGTACGGTAATCGGTGGGCGTTATCGGCTGGAGACCCTCATCGGCGAGGGCGGGATGGGGCAGGTCTGGAGCGCTGAGGACGAGATGCTCCGGCGCGAGGTCGCCGTGAAGGTCCTGCGGATCCCCGAGTCGCTCGGCGAGCGGCAGCGGGAGCTGCTCAGGAAGCGGGCACTGCGTGAGGCGAGATCGGCGGCACGGCTCGGCCATCCCGGGATCGTGACGGTGCACGACATCATCGAACGCGCCGACGGCGGCCCCGCCATCGTGATGGAGCTGATCGACGGCGAATCGCTCGAGGACCTGATCCGGCGGAACGGGAAGCTGCCCGTCGAGCGGGTCGCCGCGCTGGGGACCGCGATCCTGGCGGCGCTCACCGAGGCGCACCGGGCGGGGGTGGTGCACCGCGACCTGAAGCCGGCCAACGTGCTGCTGAGCGGCCGGCGGGTGGTCATCACCGACTTCGGCATCGCGAGCCTGCCCGGCGACCCCGCGCTGACCGGGACGGGCGATCTGATCGGCACCCCCTCCTACATGCCTCCCGAACAGGCCCGTGGCGAGGAGGTGTCACCGGCCGGCGATCTGTGGTCTCTCGGCGCGACCCTCTACCACGCGGTCGAGGGACGGCCCCCGTTCACCGGGGACGGCGCGCTCGCCGTGCTGTCGGCGCTGATCAACGAGCCGCTCCCCGCGCCCGGGCACGCGGGCCCGCTCACACCGCTGCTCACCGAGCTTCTGCGCAAGGACCCCGGTGCCCGGGTCAACGCGGCCGGAGCGGCGGTCCTCCTGGGCGACGTCGCGGGGCCTCCGTTCCCTGTCGAGCGCCCTCCGGCGGCCGAGCCGGCCGTCGAGCTCTCCGGCCCGGGACGACGGGACGAGCGTTCACGGCGGGACGTGCTCCTGGCCGCGGGCGGCGCCTTCGCCGTCGCGCTCTGCGGGCTGACGATCTGGGTGCTGAAGGACGACGACGAACAGGGCACCGCCGCTCCGAAGCCGCTACCGCCCTCCCCCGCGGTCACGACGTCCACGCCCCGGCGCGTCATCAAGGGCTTCGGCGACGCCGTGACCGGCCTTTCGATCAGCCCGGACGGCGCCGCCCTCGCGATCTCGAGCAGCGACAGGACCGTCCAGCTCTGGTCCATGACGGCCGACACCCCGCCCATGATCCTCAAAGGGCACACCGCGCGAGTGCGGGCCGTCGACCACTCCCCCGACGGCCGTTACCTGGCGAGCGCCGGCGACGACCGGACGATCCGGATCTGGGACGCCCGCACCGGAAAGCGGCTCGAGACCCTCACCGGCCACACCGGCCCGGTCGGCTCCCTGCACTTCAGCCACGACGGCTCCCTGCTCGGCAGCGGCGGCGCCGACCAGCGGGTGATCCTCTGGTCGACCTCCTCCTGGGACCGGGTCGTGACGCTCGGCGACGACCGGGCCCCGGCCAAGTCCCTCCGGTTCAGCCCCGACGACCGGATCCTGGCGACCGCCAACGACAGCGAGATCCGCCTCTGGAACGTCGCCACCCGCACGCCGGGCTCCCCGATGCGCGGTCACGGAAGCTGGATCGGCGGCGTGCTGTTCACCCCCGACGGCCGCACGCTGATCTCCGCGGGCGGCGACCGCGACATCCGCTTCTGGGACGTCGCCTCGGGCGCCTCCACCTCCGTCGTCAAGAGCGGAATCGGCCCGATCTACGCCACCGCGATCAGCGCGGACGGCCGCCTGCTGGCCACCGGCAGCGATGACGGCCAGGTCGTCGTCTGGGACCTGGCCACCCGCGCGCCCGTCCGTGTCGTGAAGCCGGGCTCGTCGGTCTGGACGGCCGCCTTCACCGCGGACGCCGCCACCCTGATCACCGGCGTCAACGAGAAGGAGACGGCGTTCTGGGACCTGCGCTGACCCCTTCTCGGTGACGGCCGGATCAGTGGTGACGGCCGATCGGGATGACCAGCGGGGTGCCGCTCACCGGGTCGGTGGTGATCTGGCAGCGCAGGTCGAAGACGTCCTCGACGCTCTCCACGGTGATCACGTCGGCGGGCGCGCCCTCCGCGACGATCCGGCCCGCCTTCATCGCGATGACGTGGTCGGCGTAGCGGCAGGCCTGGTTCAGGTCGTGCAGGACCATGACGATGGTCCTGCCCTCATCGCGGTTGAGGTCGGTGACCAGGTCGAGGACGTCGATCTGGTGGGCCAGGTCGAGATAGGTGGTCGGCTCGTCGAGCAGCAGCACCTCGGTGCCCTGCGCGACGGCCATCGCGATCCAGGCCCGCTGCCGTTGGCCGCCGGACAGCTCGTCGACCGCGCGGTCGGCGAGATCGGTGATGCCCGTCGCGGCGAGGGCGGCGTGCACGGCGCTCTCGTCGGCCTTCGACCACTGCCGCCACCAGGTCTGGTGCGGCGATCTGCCCCGGTTGACCAGGTCGATCACGCTCAGGCCGTCCGGTGCGGTCGGAGTCTGCGGCAGGATGCCGAGCCGCCGTGCCAGTTCCCGGCCCGGGATCGAGGCGATCGACCGGCCGTCCAGGCTGACGGTCCCCTTCTGGGGGTTCAGCAGCCGGGCGAGCGCCCGCAGCAGGGTCGACTTGCCGCAGGCGTTCGCGCCGACGATCGCGGTGATCCGGCCGGGCGGCACCCGCACGTCGAGGCCGCTGACGACCTCGCGGTCGCCGTAACCGAGGCTCAGCCCTGACGCGCTCAGCTCGGGTGCGGATGTCTGCATGTGTTCAGCCTCCTGAGCCCGCGTTGTTCGCGCGGATGAGCAGCCAGAGCAGCACGGGCGCGCCGAGCACGCCGGTGACGATCCCGACGGGCAGCTCCGTGCCGGGGATGAGGGTCCGGGCGATCAGGTCGGAGCCGACCACGACCAGCCCGCCGGTCAGTGCCGAGGTCACCGGCGGCGGCCAGGCGGTGCCCGCCAGCCGCTGCGCGATCTGCGGGGCCATCAGTGCGACGAAGGCGACCGGGCCCGCCGCCGCGGTGCCGAAGGCGATCAGCCCGACGCCGCACAGCATCAGGGCGAACCGCACGAGCTGGACGGGCGTGCCGAGCCCGGCGGCGACGTCGTCGCCGAGCTGGAGGACCCGCAGGTGCCTGCCGAGCATCAGCGCCGCGGGCACGAGCACGAGCAGCGCGAGCGCCAGCGGCCTCGTCTGCTCCCAGTCGCGGCCGTTCAGGTTGCCGACGAGCCAGCCGAGGGCCGACTGGGCCTGGAACCGCCCGCCCTGGGCGATCAGGTAGTCGCTGGCGCTCGTGCACATCCACGACACCCCGATGCCGACCAGGATGATCCGGTAGCCGGTCGTCCCGCCCTTCCAGGCGAGCAGGTAGACCACGAGGGCGCTGAGGAGGCCGCCGAGCAGGCCGATGGCCTGGAGCCCGAGCCCGCCGTCCCAGCCGAACATGATCGCGGCGACGACCGCGGTCCCGGATCCCTCGGTCAGCCCGATCACGTCGGGGCTGGCCATCGGGTTGCGGGTCATCGTCTGGAACAGCGAGCCCGACAGGGCGAAGGCGATCCCGACGAGCAGCCCGGTCACCACCCGCGGCAGCCGCAGCTCCTGGACGACGAGGACCGTCCCGGGGTCGCCGGTGCCGAGGACGGCCTTGACGGTGTCCACGAAGCCGATCTCGAAGTCGCCTGTGGCGACGCTCAGGCAGACCAGGACGAAGGTCAGGAGGGCCAGCACCGCGCAGACCAGGAGGAGCCGGGGCCTGACGACGAAGGAGACGGGCGGCCTGGCCAGCCGCAGATGGGTCGGCACGCTCACACCTCCGCCAGCCGTCGGCGGCGGACCATGGCGATGAAGAACGGCCCGCCGAGGAAGGCGATGATCACACCGGCCTGGATCTCCAGCGGACGGCGCAGCATCCGTCCCAGCAGATCGGCGGCCAGCATGAGGTCGGGGGCCAGCAGCGCCGACAGCGGCAGCAGCCACCGGTGGTCGGGGCCGATCCCGGCCCACTGGGCGAGCGATCTGGCCAGATGCGGGACGATCAGGCCGAGGAAGACGACCGGGCCGATCACCGCGACGGCCGCACCGGTCAGCAGCATGATGGCCGTCACTCCCTGGAGGCGGATCAGGCCGAGGCGCCGTCCGAGCGAGGCGGCGACGTCCTCGCCCAGGGCGAGGCTGTTGAGCGCGGGCGCGCACGCCAGCGTCAGGACCGTGCCCACGACGATGAACGGCAGGATCCGCAGGACTGCGTCGGCGTCGGCGTCGGCGAGCGAGCCCGCCGACCAGAACCGGTAGCGGTTGAGCGCCTCCGGCTCGGTCAGGACGATCGCGCTGGTCAGCGACGACAGCAGCGCGCTGACCGCGACGCCCGCCAGCGCCAGCTTCACCGGGGTCAGTCCGGCCTTGCCGAGCCGGCCCAGCAGATACACCGCGACGCTCGCCACGAGCGCCCCGGCGAAGGCGAACCACACGTACTCGTACAGCAGGCTCAGCCCGAAGACGCCGACGGCGACCACGACGCCCAGCCCGCCGCCCGCGGTGACGCCCAGCAGCCCGGGGTCGGCGAGCGGGTTGCGGGTGAGGGCCTGCATGAGCGCGCCGGACAGGCCCAGCGCGATTCCGGTGACCAGCCCGAGCGCGGTCCTCGGCACCCGTACCGACCAGACGAGGTCGTGCACGAGGCCGTGGGAACCACCGGTCAGCGCGCCGAGGACCTGGTCCGGCGGCACGCTCTTCGCGCCGAGCGCAAGCGACAGCAGGCACAGCACGACCAGGAGAAGGGCCGGCCCGGCGAGAAGGATCGCCGGGCGCGGCCTGGAGACCGCCTTCATCAGGAGGCGGGCTGCTCGACCTTGGTGGCGGGGTCGCCGTCGACGGCCGCCTTCAGCTGCGGGACCAGCCGGTCCAGCAGGAACGGCAGGCTGAGCACGGTCACGAAGGAGTAGGCGACGCCGTAGGGGGCGGTCTCGTCGATCGCGATCTCGCGGCCCTGCTTGACGACGTCGAGGCCGTTGTAGAGCTTGTCGGCGTGCAGCTTGTCCATGTCCTTGGTCACGTCGCCGACGCTCCACACCGCGACGCTCTGGTTGAGCAGGTCGGTGCGCTCCTTGCTGATGCTCGCGCCGAACTGGCCGCCGAGGGCGGTGTCGAGGTCGGTCGGCAGGGAGAAGCCGAGGCGGGCGAGGGTGCGGGTGCGGGCGTCCTGGCTGCCGTAGACGAAGTAGCCCTCGTACGGGGTGGCCGTGATGGCGGTCTTCCCGGTGAACTCGGGGTTGTCGGCCTTGAGCTTCTCGAACTTCTGCTCGACCTCGCCGACCAGCTTCCCTGCCTCGGCGGACTTGCCGAGCGCCTTGCCGATCGTGAGGGTCTGCTCCTGCCACGGAATGCCGTAGTCCTGGTAGGCCTTGGGCTGGGCGATCACGGGGGCGAACTTCGAGAGCGTCTGGTACTGCTTCTCGGTGAGGCCGGCGTAGAGGGCGAGGATCAGGTCGGGCTTGAGCGCGGCGATCTTCTCGACCTGGGGGCCGGTCCCGGTGTCCTTGAGCAGCGTCGGGACGGGGGCGCCGTTGAGCTTGGCGGTCGCCCACGGGCCGATGGCGCCGGGGAACCCGCCGAACCAGTCGGTGGTGGCGACGGGGACCTTGCCGAGCGCGAGGACGGCGTCCTGGTCGGTGAGGCCGACGGCGACGATCCGCTGCGGCTCGGCCTTGACGACGGTCTCGCCGTACTTGTGGGCGATCGTCACGGGGTAGGCGTTCGCCGCGGCACTCGTCGCGGCGGGGGCCGGGGTCTTGTCGCCGCCGTCCGACCCGCAGCCGGTGAGGGCACCGGCTGCGAGGACGAGGGTGGCCAGAGCCGCGGTGAGCCGCGCGCCCGAGGGGATGGCGAACATAGAGGTCCTTCGATCACGCCAACAAAGTTAGCCTTGCCTAACAAGATGCAGGTAAGGCTAACCTAACCGGACATTCAGGTCCAGTTGGGGTGACTCATCGGTATGTTCTCCGGCGAGATGGGCGTGTCTTCGGAACCATCGGCCCGGATCGCGTAGACGCGAACCTTGTCCAGGGCGCCCTTCACATATGAGATCCACTTTCCGTTCCTGGACCAGTAGGGGTCCATCTCACGGCCCGGAGCGCTCGTGACGGCACGGGCGTCGGTGCCGTCCGCGGCGATCGACCAGATGTCGTGCTCCTCGCCCTCGTTCTTCGCCACGCTGCTGCGCGTGTAGGCGAGGCGGGCGGAGTCGGGCGACCAGGCGGGGTCGCCGGCGCGGTGGGTGTCCTCATGGGTGACCTGGGTGACGGCGGAGGGGTTCGCCACGTCGAGGTAGAAGATCTGGTTGCGCACGCCCTCCTTCGCCCAGAAGGCGATCTTGGTTCCGTCCGGCGACCAGGCGGGATCGTCCTTCTCGGCCTTGCTCGTGGTGAGCTGCCTGATGTCCGAGCCCGTCGCGGTGGCCGTGTAGATCTGCGGGACCCCGGCGGTGTCCAGGCGCATGAACGCCAGCCGGTCGCCGTCCGGAGACCACGCGCTGCGGGTGCCCGTCTTCATCGGCAGGTCCAGCGAGCTGCGCGATCCGTTCTTCGGATCGATGGTCTGGAGAGTCGAGGACCTGTTCGGGTCGGTCCCGGTGGTGTGCGTGTAGGCGATGATCCCCGTCTTCGCGGAGTACTGCGGCAGGGAGTCGCAGGTCCCGGCGGTGATCTTGTCGTACTCGCTCTTCCCCGGGGTGAGCCGGACGACGATCGAGGAGCACTCGCCCTTGCCCACCGCGACCAGGTCCATCCGGCCGTAGATCGGGCTCGTCGGCAGGACGTCCGGCGAGGCGACCGTATCCGTCGGCTCGTCCTTCTTCCCTTCCGGCCAGAACGCGAACACCGACACCCCGGCGGCGACCAGCACCAGGGCCGCGACCGCGGCGATCGCCGCCTTCCGCCGCCCGTTCCCGCCCGGCTGGATCTGGGTCCACTGCTGCCCGGGGACCGGCGGCGGGGGCGGGTAGGCCCCGTGAGGCTGATGGGGCCGGAACGGCTCGGGCGTCCGCCCCGGCGGCGGCGTCTGCACCGGCTGCCAGTTCTGTGCGACGGTCTCCTGAGCCGCGGCGGCCAACGGCGCGGGAGCCTGCGGGACGTTGCCGCTGACCAGGGTGAGCAGCAGGTCCTGTGCGCTCGGACGCGACCGCGGATCCTTCTGCAGCGCGGCGCGCACGAGCCCGGCCAGCGGTTCGGGCAGCGGGCCGATGTCCGGTTCGGCGTGCAGCAGCCGGGCGGACAGGACCGCGAGGTTGCCGGTGCCGAACGGATGCCGGGACGTGCCCGCCTGGGCGATGAGGCAGCCCCAGGCGAAGATGTCGACCGCGGTCGTGATCTCGGTGTGCAGGATCTGCTCGGGCGCCATCCAGCCGGGGCTGCCGACCAGCATGCCCGTCGCGGTGTGGGCGGTGGTGGCGTCGAGCGCGCGGGCGATGCCGAAGTCGATGACCCGCGGCCCGGTCAGCGACAGCAGCACGTTGCTCGGCTTCAGGTCGCGGTGGATCAGCCCGGCGGAGTGGATCGCGGTCAGCGCGGTCGCGACCCCGACGGCCACCCCGTGCAGCAGGCCCGGCGACAGGGCTCCGTGCCTGGTGACGTGGTCGGCCAGCGACCTGCCGTCGATGTACTCGGTGACCATGTAGGCGAGACCGTCGCGCGTCCCCTGGTCGAGGACCTGCGCGGTCGCGAAAGAGGCGACCCGGCGCGCGTTGGCGACCTCGTCCTGGAAGCGCGCGAGGAACTGCGCGTCACCGGCGAGGTCGGCGCGGATGACCTTGACGGCCACCTGCTCCCCGTTCGGGGAGGTGCCGAGATAGACGGTGCCCATACCGCCCGAGCCGATGCGCCCCTGGAGTTCGTAGGGGCCCACCACCCGGGGGTCTGACGGCCCGAGGGGGCTCAACGTGACCACGCCTGGACGGTACCAGTTTCAACCAGCTTGATCCCACCTCCCGGATAACGATGCCGCAGGTGACGACGGGCGGACGACTCCTCTCCCCCGGACCTCTCCTGAACTTCCACAGGACTTCCCTGGACTTCGGTGACCGGCGCGGGCCCGCTCCCACAAGTCCTGACCCGCACCGGCACGCACTGGTCGATCGGGAGCGCCGGAAGGTTGCCGCCGTCTCAGAAGTTTCCGGAGATTCCCGCTGCCGTGTAGGAGTCGGCCACGGGGCGGGGTCCGGGCAGGCGTTTGAACTGGGCGCTGAGCTGGTACGACCCGGCCCGGATCGTGCGGCCGGGCCGGAGCGTCCAGCGGTAGACGATCGTCGTGCCCTGGGTCCGCCTGGTGAAGTCGAGCTCCTCGGTGGACAGGGTCGAGAACGATCCCGCGAACTCCTCCCCCGCCCCCGCGCCGATCCTGATGGTGGCGCTGAAAGCAGTCAGCGGCCGTTCCACCGTCACCGTCAGGTTCCGCTGCGCCCAGTACTCCCCGCTCACCGGGTCGGTCCAGGCCCGCACCGTCACGCCCGGCGCGGCCCCGGCGGTGGAGTCGTGCGAGCCGGGGGTCGACGGCGGCGGCGCGCCCTCGGCCACCGGCCCGGTCGGTGACCCGGTCGGCGGTTCGGTCGCGGTCTTGGGCACCGGGACGGGCTCCGCGGGCCCGGTGACCGGCGGCACCGCCTCGGCGCTCGTCGGGCTGGCGACCGTGCGCGGCGCCCGCTCGGACAGGCTCCATCCGGCCAGCGTCGCGGTGACCAGCACGGACGCCGCGGCGGCGGCGACCACGAGCGGCCGGAACCGTCCCGGGCGCGGCCGGACCTCCTCGACCCTGGCCAGGATGAGATCCCGGTCGGGCTCGTGCCGGGCCGCGTCGGCGCGCAGCGCGGCCCACAGGTCGTCGTTCATCGGCCCTCCCTCCCACCGGCCGGGGCGGCGGCGCGCAGCCGTTCCTGCAGTTCGGAGACGCCCCGCGAGGTCTGGCTCTTGACCGTGCCGACCGAGATGCCGAGCACCTCGGCGGTCTCGGCCTCCGACAGCTCCAGCACGTGCCGGAGCACCACGCAGGCGCGTTTGCGCAGCGGCAGCGCCTGCAATGCGGCCCGCAGGTCGACCAGCGCGGCGACGTCGGGTTCGTGGCCGTGCTCACGGGCGAACACGCCCAGGTCACGCCCCCTGCGGCGGTCGCGGACCAGGCTCCGGACGCGGGTGGCCGCCAGGTTCACGACCATCCGCCGCACGTAGGCGAGCGGTTCCGCGGCCGCGCTGACCCTGTCCCAGTGCCGCCAGGCGTCGGCGAAGACGTCGGCCACCAGGTCGTCGGCCTCGTGGGGGTCGCCGGTCAGCAGGTAGGCGAACCGGCCGAGGGGCCGGTAGTGGAGCTCGAAGAACTCCTGGAACTCCGCCCTCTCCCGGTCCGACCGCACGAGGGCGAAAGTATCAGAGGACAGGCCCTTCCCCCCTTTCGAGAGGAAGGGCCCATGTGTCATTCGCCGAAGAGGCGGCCGTAGTCCGCCATCGCCAGCGCGATGTCGGCCTGCGCCCAGAACCGGTGGTAGGTGAAGGACGGGACCTTCGACGGGTCGTCGAGGTAGGCCTGGACCTTCGGCCACGACGGGTCCTGCTTGTACCAGGAGCGCAGCGAAAGGAACGTCGAGGAGGAGTCGACCTTGTCGCCGTTCGGCATGGTGCCGGTGAAGGACGGCGGCACGTAGACCGGGTCGTCGAACCGCTCGAAGTCCCTGCGCTCCTCGCTGACCGCGATGCCCTTGGCGTCCTGGCCGTTGTTCCACATGGCGTCGAGCAGACCCTTGGCCGCGGTCCTGGCCGGGACGTCCCCGGACTTGGCCGCGTAGTAGCTGAGGGTCTTGACCAGCGCCGCCGTGGTGCCGACGTCGTTACCGGTCTCGGTGACCGTCACGTGCAGGCCGGTGTTGGCGGGCGGCGAGCCCGTCCCGCCGTTCCAGTTCGCGCCGGGCTGGCCGGTCCAGTTGAGCGTCGCGGGGATCTGCCAGCCGGTCGCGCTGATCGTCGTCTTCGACAGCGCCCACGGCACCCACTTGTCGAGCAGCGCCTTGGCCTTGGCGTCGCCGCTGGCGAAGTAGTACTCCGCCACCCGCTCCATCGACCAGACCTGCATGCCGAACCAGTTGTTGCTCGGCGGGTCGTGGTAGACCGGCTGCCAGTCGTAGGCCATCCCGTAGAACTTGGGCAGGCCCGCCGGGGGCTGGCTGTAGCTGCCGCCCCAGCTGTTGGTGACACCGCCCGCGATGGCCCCCTCGCTCGACTGGAGCCACTGGTAGAGCTCGATCTGGCGGCCCAGGCTGGTCGACCAGTCGCTCTTGGCCGTCGCGCCCTTCGGCGCCAGCGCCGGGTCGGACGTCAGCGCGTAGGCCGCCATCGGGTTCTGGTAGCCGAAGTGGTTGTGGCTGGAGCCGATCCGCCACGCCCAGCCCGCGGAGGTGTCGGTCGCGCCGCCCCACGCGTAGTACCAGGACAGCAGGTAGTGCATGGAGTTCTTGCCGGTGCCCGCCGGGCAGGACGACGCCGGGTAGCAGTCGCCGATCTTCTTGAAGTACTTGTCGAACATCGCGTACCGCAGGTAGTCGCCCATCTTGCCGGCCTTGGCGACGGTCGCCGAGATGTCACCGGCCTTGTTCTGCTCCTTGGCCCAGGTGTTCGCCCAGTAGGCGGCCTGGATCACGCGGGCGTCGGCGTCGGGGGCGTTGGTGAACTTCCACTGCTTGGCGTAGCTCGAGTCCTTGATGAACAGGTCGAGGAAGCCGTTCTTCCCGCCGTACTTGAAGGTGTCGCAGGTCGGCTGCGGGATGGTCTCCCACACCGACTCCTGCTCCCCGCGCTGGAAGGTGTTGATGTAGGACGGTCCCGGCGTGGCCGGGCCGCCCTCACAGGTGCCGGGGGCGTTGCCGAAGCCGTACTTGTTGTCGACGTCCTGCAGCCAGTGCATCCCGTAGATGTCGTCGGTGCCGTAGGCCGTCTTCAGCTCACCGGCGATCGGGTCGCTGCCGGTCGGGACGCTCGAGTCGATCTGGGACGGGTACCCGGTGGGCTGCGGGTGCTCCGAGGCGTAGGTCGCCACCTTGGACGGGTTGTAGAAGGCGTTGGTCGGCTGGTCGGCGTGGGTGGGGATCATGTACTTCTCCATGATCGCCCAGGAGGCGTTGAAGGGCGCCCAGTTCCTGGTCACCTTGCCGTACATCGCCTCCAGCCAGATGAAGTAGCTGTAGGCCTCGGATGTCGTCTCGTGGCCGTAGTCCGGTGCCTCGACGATCAGGGTCTCGACCGAGTGGTAGGGGACGCCGTCCGGGCTGAAGTAGCCGTTCGCCGGGTTCTTGATCTTGTCGTAGAGGCTGAGGAAGCGCTGCTCGTAGACGCCCGCCTTCGGCGCCTGGGTGACCGTGGCGGTGGCCGTCGTGTAGCCGGAGGCGGTGGTGGTGAAGGTGGCGTCGCCGGTGCCGGTGGCGGCGGCGGTGATCGTGACGTCCTGGGCGGTGCTCCAGTTCGCCGGGGTGAAGGTGAGGGAGGCTCCTGCCGTCACGGACAGGCCGGTGTTGCCCGCGGTGCGCGCGGTCGTGACGGTCACGTTCGCGGCGGGGGCCTTGGAGAGCTTCACCGCGAGGGTCCCGGTGCCGCCCTGCGGGACCGTCAGGGAGGCGGGGGTCACCACGACGCTCGCGGCCGCCGCGACGGTGACCCCGGCGGGGGCGGACTCGGCGACGCCGCCCTGGCTGTCGTGGACCTTGGCGTAGAGGGACTTGGCTCCCGCCGTCGCGGTCGTCCAGGCGAAGGAGTAGGGGGCGGAGGTGTCGGTGGACAGGAGGGTGGTGTCGTCGTAGAACTCGACCTTGGTGATGGTCGCGCCGTCGAAGGCGGCGGCGGTCGCCGCGAGCGGGATGGAGTCGCCGACGGTGTAGGTCGAGCCCGCGGCCGGGCTCGTCAGGGTCGCGGTGGGGGCCTGGTGGTCACCGCAGGCGATGCCGTTGACGCTGAAGGCGGTGGGGTCGGTGTTGGTGCCGGTGTAGGTGAACTGGCCACCGGGCGAGACCGAGGCACCCGCTCCCACGGAGCCGTTCCAGGACTCGTTGACGACCGTGACGTCCTTGCCCGACTGGCTCCACTTCCCGTTCCAGCCACCCGAGAGCGCCTGGCTCCCCGCATAGGAGTACTTCAGCGTCCAGGCCGTCCAGGCGACGCCGCTCAGGTTAGTGATCTTGATTCCTGCCGTGAACCCCGAACCCCAGTCGTTCTTGGTGTACTCGGCCTTGCAGTAGGGGGCGGCCAGGGCCGGTGGGCTCACGACGGCGGTCAGGCCGAGCACCAGCCCGACCCCCGTTCCGAGCGCGGTGAATCTTCGGACTCTCATCTCACTCCTTCTAGGCGGTTTCACGGACGATCAACTTGGTGCGCAGGACGCTCCGCGCGGCCCCCGCCTGGCCGGCGACCCTGGCCAGCAGGTCTCCCGCCATCCGGGCGCCCATCTCCTCCACGGGCTGGCGGACCGTGGTCAGCCGGAGCTTCTTGGCCATCGGGCCGTCGTCGAAGCCGATGACGGCCACGTCCTCCGGGACCCGGCGGCCCGCCCGCCGCAGGGCGCGCAGCGCGCCGAGGGCCATCAGGTCGGAGGCCGCGAGCACGGCGTCGAGGTCGGGGTGCAGATCGAGCAGCCGGTTCATCGCGTGCTCCCCCGAGGCCTGCAGGAAGTCGCCGTGCGCGACGACCTGGGCGAGCCCGGCGTCGCCGACGGCCTTCCGGTAGCCCTCGAGGCGGTCACCGCCCGCCCGGAGCTCCTGCGGGCCCGCGATGGTGGCGATGCGCTGCCTGCCCAGGTCGACCAGGTACTCGACCGCGCCCTTCGCTCCACCGAGGTTGTCGGCGTCGACATAGGGCAGGCGGACGTCGAAGGCCGGACGCCCGGCGAGAACGATCGGGATGTCCCCGGGCAGCTCGTCGAGCGGGCAGCCGGGACGGGCGCCGACCAGCAGGCAGCCGTCCGCTCCGCCGCCGCGCAGGTAGCGGCCGACCGCCCCCCAGTCCTCGGCCCGGCCCGCCCAGAGCACCATGAGCTGGGGCCCGCCCCGCAGGGCGCGGTTCACCCCCCACAGCAGCCGGGCGTAGAAGGGATCGGAGAAGACGCGGCCCGCCTCGTCGCAGATCACGACGGCGACCGATCCGGTCCGGTCCGGCCGGCCCTGGTGCCGGACGTACCCGAGCCGCTGGGCCGCCCGCTCGACCCTGGCCCTGGCATGCGCGCTGACCGGTGCGGAGCCCCGCAGCACGCGGGAGACCGTGGCCGGCGAGACGCCCGCCAACTCGGCGACCTGGGCGAGGGTGGGCGAGGCCGTGCTCAAGCTGGAAATGCTCACGACAGTCCCTTCTGGGGGTGATTCCGGGCGGCTCGGCCGCGCCGGAACGCAAGGGTGCTGTGGGAGCGCTCCCAAGAATCTGTGAGCCCGGTCACCCTGTCAAGGGCCCGATGAAAGTTTGAAAACGGCGTTCCCCGGACTCCTGCCGCGGGTTACGTTCCTCCTCGTTCGGGAGTGTGGGAGCGCTCCCATGATCTTGACGCATCGACCCGGAGGGACGTCCCGTGAGAAGCAGATGGGTACTGGCCGCCGTGCTGGCGCTGGTCGGACCGCTGTTCGCAGCCGTCACGATCGGCTCCGGCGCGGCGGCCGCCACCGCGTGCAAGGCCGAGTACACCAAGAACGACTGGGGCTCGGGCTTCACCACCACGGTGAAGATCACCAATCTCGGCGACGCGTGGACGAGCTGGACGCTGAAGTACTCCTATGCGGGGAGCCAGGCGCTCTCGGGTGGCTGGAACGGGAAGTGGAGCCAGTCGGGCAAGGACGTCACGGTCGTCAACGAGTCCTGGAACGGCTCCGTGGGAGCGGGTGCCTCGGTCTCGCCCGGTGGCCAGTTCACCTACACCGGCACCAACACCGACCCCACCGCCTTCAGCGTCAACGGCGTGACCTGTAACGGGATCGTCCCCACGACTCCCCCGACCAGCCCGCCCACCACGCCACCCACCACTCCGCCGACCACTCCGCCTCCGGCGACGGGCAAGGCCCCCGCGCTGCACGTGTCCGGGGCCAAGATCGTCGACGCCGACGGCAGGACCGTCACCCTGCGGGGCGTCAACCGCTCGGGCGGGGAGTTCATGTGCGTCCAGGGCTACGGCATCTGGGAGGGCGCGATGGACGACGCCTCGGTGAAGGCCATCGCCTCGTGGAAGGCCAACTCCGTCCGGGTCCCGCTCAACGAGGACTGCTGGCTCGGGGTCGCCGGGATCAAGCCCGAGTACGCCGGCGCGAACTACATCAAGGCCGTCAAGGACTACGTGGCGATCCTCGAGGAGAACGGGATCACCCCGATCCTCGAGCTGCACTGGAGCAACGGCACCTGGACCGGCCAGGACAACCACTGCGCGACCGAGCAGGCCGCCTGCCAGAAGCCGATGCCCGACATGCGCTACTCCCCCTCGTTCTGGACGGGCGTCGCCACCACCTTCAAGAACGACCCGGCCGTCGTGTTCGACCTGTTCAACGAGCCCTACCCGAACAACCTCGGCGTCATGAGCTACGACCAGTCGTGGAAGTGCTGGCGCGACGGCGGCACGGCCTGCCCCGGCCTCACCTACGAGGCCGCCGGGATGCAGGACCTGCTCGACGCGGTGCGCGGCGCGGGCGCGACCAACGTCGTCCTGGCCGCGGGCACCAGCTACTCCAACGACATGAGCGGCTGGCTCGCCAACAAGCCCACCGATCCGGCCGGGAACCTCGGCGCGTCGTGGCACTCCTACAACTTCAACTGGTGCGCGGCCGCCGACTGCTGGAGCAGCACGATCGCCCCTGTCGCCGCCCAGGTCCCGCTCGTCGCCACCGAGATCGGTGAGAACGACTGCGGCCACGGCTACATCGACGGCCTGATGGCGTGGCTCGACGCCCGCGGCATCGGCTATCTGGCCTGGACCTGGAACGCCTGGAACTGCTCGTCGGGACCCGCCCTCATCAGCGGGCTCGACGGGACGCCGACCGCCTATGGCATCGGCTACCGGGACCACCTCCGGTCCCTGTGAACACCCACCCCCGAAGAGGAGAAGGAATGAAGGTGAGACGCGTTCTCTCGGCGTCGGCGGCGTTCACGCTGCTGGCGGCCGGGGGCGTGGCCCTCGTCGAGGGACCGGCGGCGGCCGCGACCTCGTGCAAGGTCATCTACACGAAGACCTGGGACGGCGGCGGCGGGTTCGGTGCCAACGTCACGGTGCAGAACACCGGCGACGCGCTGTCGGCCTGGGAGCTGACCTGGACCTGGGCCGGCACCCAGAAGGTGACCGGCGGATGGTCGGCGGACTGGTCCCAGTCCGGGCAGAACGTCAGCGCCAAGAACATGTCGTGGAACGCCTCCCTGGGCGCGGGGGCATCGGTCGGGCTCGGTTTCAACGGCAGCTACACCGGGACCAACGTGGACCCGGCGACCTTCAAGCTCAACGGCGTGACCTGCGGTGACACCACCCCGGCACAGTCACTGATCGTCACTCCGACGACCCTGACGGTCCCCGAGGGCGGCACCGCGAGCTACGCCGTCAAGCTCCAGTCGCAGCCGTCGGCGAACGTCACGGTCACCACCTCGGCGGGCACCGGCGACGGCGACCTGACCCTCGGCGGCGGTTCGAGCCTGACCTTCACCCCGGCGAACTGGAACACCGCGCAGAACGTCACGGTCGCGGCCGCCCAGGACGCCGACAACGACGACAGCTCGCGGATCTTCACGATCGCGTCGGCGGGCCTGACCTCGGTGAGCGTCACCGCGGTCGAGGACGACGACGACACCACCACGCCGCCGGTGGGCGACCATGTGGAGAACCCGTACGCGAACGCGACGGGCTATGTGAACCCCGAGTGGAAGGCCAAGGCCACCGCGGAGCCCGGCGGTTCCCGGATCGCCAACACCTCCACCGGCGTGTGGCTCGACCGGATCGCGGCCATCGCGGGCTCGAGCTCCTCGATGGGGCTGCGGGCCCACCTGGACGCCGCCCTCACCCAGGACGCGGCCAACGGCACGGCCCCGGTGACGATCCAGTTCGTCATCTACGACCTGCCCAACCGCGACTGCTCGGCGCTGGCCTCCAACGGTGAGCTGAAGATCTCCGAGAACGGCCTCGCCCGGTACAAGACCGAGTACATCGACCCGATCGCCGCGATCATGAACGACCCGAAGTACGCGGCCCTGCGGATCGCGACCGTGATCGAGATCGACTCGCTGCCCAACCTGATCACCAACCTCAACGTCCCCGCCTGCCAGGAGGCCCAGACCTCCGGCGCCTACGTGCAGGGCATCCAGTACGCGCTCAACAAGCTGCACGCCATCCCGAACGTCTACACCTACATCGACGCCGCCCACCACGGCTGGATCGGCTGGGACACCAACTTCGGGCCGACCGCGACCCTCATCGCCTCGACGGCCGCCGGCACCACCGCCGGGACCGCCAGCGTCGACGGGTTCATCACCAACACCGCCAACTACTCGGCACTGACCGAGCCCTACTTCACGATCAACTCGACCGTGAACGGGCAGACCGTCCGCCAGTCCAAGTGGGTCGACTGGAACTACTACGTCGACGAGCTCACCTTCGCCCAGGCCTTCCGGACCAAGCTCATCGCGAGCGGCTTCCCGGCCGGCATCGGCATGCTCATCGACACCTCCCGCAACGGCTGGGGCGGCGCGAACCGTCCCACGGGCCCGAGCACGTCGACCGTCATGGACACCTTCATCAACGACTCCCGCATCGACCGCCGCATCCACGCCGGCAACTGGTGCAACCAGAGCGGAGCCGGCCTGGGCGAACGCCCGAAGGCCGCTCCCGCCGCGGGCCTCGACGCCTACGTCTGGATCAAGCCGCCGGGTGAGTCCGACGGCGCCAGCTCCGCCATCGCCAACGACGAGGGCAAGGGCTTCGACCGGATGTGCGACCCGACCTACACCGGCAACATCCGCAACGGCAACAGCCTGACCGGCTCCCTGCCGAACGCCCCGCTGTCCGGCCACTGGTTCTCCGCCCAGTTCCAGCAGCTCATGCAGAACGCCTACCCGGCGCTTCCGTAACCAGGGGCTCGTTTCGGAGCGGGGCCGTCGCAGACGGCCCCGCTCCTCCCGTTTCAAACGATCATGGGACGGACGGCGCCGGGTGGTCCCGACATTTCCATCGGGGTGGGCGTAGGGAAGAATGGGGACATGTTCATACAGGTCATCCAGGCGCCCGCCGAGGACGCCGACGCCCTGCGCGCCGCGAGCTACCGCTGGGCCCACACGCTGGGATCCACCTCGGTCGGCTGGCTGGGGTGCACCGGAGGGGTGACCGCCGAGGGGACCTTCCTCACCGTGGAACGGTTCGAATCGGAGCAGAAGGCCATCCTGGAGTCCGGGCGTCCCGGGCGGCGCCGCTGGTGGCGGGACATGACCGCCGGGCTCGGCGGCGACGCGACCTTCACCAACTGCCGCACGGTCCACGTGTCGGCCCTCGACCCGGCCGGAATCGATCATGCCGGATACGTGCAGATCGTCCAGGGCCGGGTCAGGGACGCGACCATGCTCGCCACCCTGCTGCGGACCCAGGAGAAGGAGATGGCGCTGTCCCGTCCCGACCTGCTCGGGTCCACGCTGGCCTTCCATCCCGACGACGGCTACACCCACCTGCTCTACTTCGTGTCCGAGGACACCGTCATGGACGCCGAGCTGCGGGAGACCCCGCCGCGGCTGAAGGCCGTCATGGACGCCCTGTACGAGCTGCACGAGGCGGCCCCGGCCCACCATCTGCTCACCGACCCCTGGATGCACACCCGCCGAGACACCCTGCCCGCCACCGTCTGAGGAGATCCGATGTCCTCCACTGTGAAGAAGAAGGCCTACGAGGCGGAGCTGCTGCGGCTCCAGACCGAGCTGGTCAAGGTCCAGGAATGGGTCAGGCAGGAGGGCGTCCGGCTGGTCGTCCTGTTCGAGGGCAGGGACGCCGCGGGCAAGGGCGGCACGATCAAGCGGGTCACCCAGTACCTGAACCCCCGCGTCGCGCGGATCGTCGCGCTGCCGAAGCCCAGCGACCGCGAGCGCGGCCAGTGGTACTTCCAGCGCTACGTCGAGCAGCTCCCGGCCGCGGGGGAGATCGTCCTGTTCGACCGGAGCTGGTACAACCGGGCGGGCGTCGAGCGGGTCATGGGCTTCTGCACCGACGACGAGTACGAGCGCTTCCTGCGCCAGTGCCCGGTGTTCGAGCGCCAGCTGCTCGAGGACGGCGTCCTGCTGCGCAAGTACTGGTTCTCCGTCAGCGACGACGAGCAGGAGCGCCGCTTCCGGGACCGCGCCGAGGACCCTCTGCGCCGCTGGAAGCTGTCCCCGATGGACCTGGAGTCGATCTCCCGCTGGGAGGACTACTCGCGGGCCAAGGACCAGATGATGCTCCACACCGATCTTCCGGAGAGCCCCTGGCACGAGGTCGACAGCGACGACAAGCGCCGGGCCCGGCTGAACATGATCGCCCATCTGCTGTCCACGCTGTCCTACAGCGAGGTCCCCGAGCCGAAGATCGAGATCCCGGCACGGCCGAAGTCCGAGGGGTACGTCCGGATCCCGCGCGACCCCGATCAGCGCGTCCCGGACATCACCGCGAAGCTCTGACGCGCGCTCAGGGGCGTCCGGAGACCCTGGTGACGGCGGCCGCGCCGCTGGCGCAGCCCGCGGTGAGGGCGGCGTCGTCGTCCGCTCCGGACAGGTGGGCCAGCAGGAAGCCCGCGGCGAAGGCGTCGCCCGCTCCGGTCGAGTCGAGGGCGGTCACGGACGCCCCCGGCACCCGGGCGGTGATCCGGCCGGGACGGCCCGCGACCGCCCCCTCCGCGCCCATCTTGACGGCGGCCAGGCCGTAGGAGCCGCAGAGGGCCAGCGCGGCCGCCTCGGCCGTCGTCTCCCCGGTGAGCAGCAGGGCCTCGTCGAGGTTGGGGAGGATCACGTCGGCGCCCGCCGTGGCCTGGACGAAGGCCGCGGGACCGAAGTCGCGCAGGAACCCCGTCGAGGCCGGATCGACGCTGACCGTCAGCCCGCGTGACCTCGCCCGGGCCGTCGCCAGGTCGGCGAGCGCCCGGCCCGAGGGGGTGAACAGCAGGTAGCCCGACAGGTGCAGATGACCGACCCCGGTGAGCAGGCCGTCGTCCCAGTCGTCCGGGGCGAGCAGCGCGCCCGCGCCCCGGTGGGCGAGCATCGTCCGCTCGCCGGAGCGTTCCACCATCACCACGATGGTGGCGGTCGGCTGGTCGGGTCTGACGCGCAGGACCGGGCTCACCCCGGCGGCGAGGAGCACGTCGCGGTGCCAGTCGCCGGTGTCGGATCCGACGCTGGCCAGCAGCCGGACGGACGCGCCGAGCGAGGCCATCCAGGCCGCGGTGTTGGCCGCCGACCCGCCCGGCTGGACCGAGATGTCGGCGCGGGTGTCGGACACGGCGCCGGGCTCGAGCGCGTCGCCGTGCCGGGCCAGTACATCGGTGACGACGTCCCCGATGACCAGCAGGGAGATCATCGCGACCACGCGACGGCGATCCGCGCGCCGAGCCCCACGTTGCCGCGGACCGCGGCGAGATTGGCCTCGAGCGAGGCCCCCTCGGTGTGCTCGACCAGGTAGCGGAGCAGGAACGGGGTGGTGGCCTGCCCGGTGATCCCCGCCGCGTCGGCCGCGGCCAGCGCGTCCGCGAGCACCCGGTCGTGCAGGGCGGGGTCGAGCTGCTCCGTCTCGGCCACCGGGTTGGCGACGACCAGGGCGGCGGCGGGGCCGTCGAGGGCGTCCTGGCCGCGCATGACCGCGGCGACCTCCTCGGGGGCCTCCAGGGTCCAGTCGACGGGCTCCCCCGAGCTGGTCAGGTAGAAGCCGGGGAAGGTCGTGGTCCGGTATCCGGCGACGGAGACGTTGAGGGTCTCCAGCCGCTGGAGCGTCGCGGGGACGTCGAGGATCGACTTCACCCCGGCGCAGACGACCGTGATCCGGGTCCGTCCGAGGACGGCGAGGTCGGCGGACTCGTCCCAGGTCTCGATCCAGCCGCGGTGGACGCCGCCGAGCCCGCCGGTGGCGAACACCCGGATCCCGGCCCTCGCTGCGAGGAACGCGGTGGCCGACACGGTGGTGGCACCGCTCGCTCCGGACCCGAGCGCGAGCGGCAGGTCCCGGTAGCCGAGCTTGCGCAGGCTCCTGTCGGTCCCGATCCGCTCGATCCGCGCCTCGTCCAGGCCGACGTGGGCGACACCGTCGAGCACGGCGACGGTCGCGGGCACCGCCCCCTGCTCGCGGACGACCCGCTCCAGCTCCCTGGCGACCTCCAGGTTGCGGGGCTCCGGCAGCCCGTGCGAGATGATCGTCGACTCGAGGGCGACGACGGGCGCCCCCTCGGCCAGCGCCGTCCGTACCTCGTCCGCCACCAGGATTGACATCCGATAACCCCCACTTTGCTCCAGTAAAACTGTTTTGACACGTTAGGGCGATCATGGGGCGGATATCCACCCCAGCCGCGCGGAAGATCGCGTTCACGATCTAGAATCTCTCCAGTGAAGGACAGTGCGGAGATCGGGATCATCGGCGGGTCGGGGCTCTACACCCTGGTCGACGGGCTGAAGGAGATACGGGTCGAGACGCCCTACGGGGCGCCGAGCGACGCGGTCTTCGTCGGCGAGGCCGGCGGCCGGAGCGTGGCCTTCCTGCCGCGGCACGGGCGCGACCACAAGGTGCCGCCGCACCGGATCAACTACCGGGCGAACCTGTGGGCGCTGCGGTCGCTCGGAGTCGGGCAGGTGCTCGGCCCGTGCGCCGTCGGCGGCCTGCGGGCCGAGTACGGGCCCGGCACGCTCCTCGTGCCGGACCAGCTCGTCGACCGGACCAGCGCCCGCGAGCAGACCTACTACGACGGCCGCCCGCTGGCGGACGGCACCGTGCCGGACGTCGTGCACGTCTCCATGGCCGATCCCTACTGCCCGCAGGGCCGCAGGGCCGTCCTCGCCGCGGCGGACGGCGCCGGCTGGGACGCCGTCGACGGCGGCACCCTCGTGGTCATCGAGGGCCCCCGCTTCTCCACCCGCGCCGAGTCCCGGTGGTTCTCCGGCAACGGCTGGTCGGTGGTCGGGATGACCGGCCACCCCGAGGCCGTCCTGGCCCGCGAGCTGGCCCTCTGCTACACCTCCGTCAACCTCGTCACCGATCTCGACGCCGGCGTCGAGCAGGGCGAGGGCGTGACCCACGCGGAGGTCCTCGCCGCCTTCTCCCGCAACGTCGACCGCCTGCGGACGGTCCTGTTCGACGCCGTCGCCGCCCTGCCCGCCGCCCGCGACTGCGTCTGCTCCCACGCCCTCGACGGCGTCTCCGGCGTCTGACGTCGCCGGGGTCAGCCGGCGGGGAGCCAGACGCGCATGGTGGCGGGGCCCCGCTCGCCCCACCGGTGGTAGGGCAGGAGGCCGAGACCGACGGGCCCGCCGGAGAGATGGCGGGCGGTGACCTCGAGTTCCACCCGGTCGGGTGCGATGGCGTGCTCGATCGGCGGCGCGGACGGATCGACGGAGATCTCGGCGAGGCGGTCCTCGTCTCCGGGCGACTCCGCGCAGTAGACGAGCGGACCGCGTTCGACGGCTACGCAGCCGCGGACCGCGTCGATCCTGGGATCGGGTCTGGTCCAGCGGGCCGTCATCGGCAGCTCCACCGCGAAGGTCTCGCCGCGCGACCAGACCCGGGGCCGGTCCTGATGGGGGACGTAGACCCCGGCCGCCCAGGGCGGCAGCCGGAACGCGATCCGCCGGGGCTCGGCGGGTGCCTCCAGCACGTGGACGGTGACCGTCCCCGCGTAGGGGTAGTCGGTCTCGACCCGCAGGGTGAGCCCGTCGTGCCGGATCTCGCAGGGCGTGGGGTGGTGGAGCTGGACGCCGTCCGGGGTCTCGGTCGCGACGTAGGCCGGCAGCGAGGCGAAGGTGCGGGCCAGGTTGGTCGGGCAGCAGGAGACGGAGAACCAGGGGGCCCGCAGGGCGCCGGTGGCGCGGGGGTTGACGCCCTGCGCGGGCCGTCCGGGGACCCTGACCTGAAGTGGGTTGGTGTAGAAGAACGACCGGCCGTCCGGTGCGGGCGAGGCGGCGACCACGTTGTAGAGGGTCCGTTCGGCCTGGTCGGCGTAGCGGGCGTCGCCGGTGGCCAGCAGCAGCCGGTGGGAGAGCATCACCGAGGCGACGGCGGCGCACGTCTCGGCGTAGGCCCGGTCGGGCGGGAGCTCGTGGTCGTCGCCGAAGGACTCCCCCCAGTGCCGTGACCCCATGCCGCCGGTCAGATGGGTGCGGCGCTCGACGGTCCGGTCCCACTGCCGCCGGACGGCCGCCAGCAGTTCCCCGTCGCCGGTCTCGACGGCCACGTCGACGGCCCCGCAGGAGAGGTAGAGGGCGCGCACGGCGTGCCCGCGCAGCACGGACGCCGATCTGACCGGCATGTCGTCCTGGAAGTAGGACCGCCCGAACTCGACGTCGGCCAGGGCGCGCCGCCCCCGGCGTTCGACGAACCGGCGCGCCATCTCCAGATACCGCTCGATCCCGGTCAGACGGTACAGCTCGACCAGCGCCATCTCGATCTCCGGATGCCCGCAGGCCTCCGTGCCCTCGAGGAAGCGGGCGCACACGTGGTCGGCGGCCCTGCGCGCGGCGTCGGTCAGCGGCCCCTCTCCCGACGTGCGCCACCGCGCGACGGCCGCCTGTAGGAGATGGCCGTGGCAGTACAGCTCGTGCCCCCACTCCAGGTCGCGGTAGCGGCCGCCGCTCCAGCGGGTGTTGAGATAGCCGTCGTCCTCCTGGGCGGCGACCACGACCGCGGCCAGCTCGTCGAAGCGGGGATCGTCCGCCCAGGCCATCGCCTCGAGCAGCTTGTAGACCTCGGAGTCCGCGAACTCCCTGCCCCGGCTCGGCCCTCCCCTGAAGTTGCCCACCCACCCGAGCTTCTCCATCCACTCCAGGCAGTGCTCGATGATCACCTCACGGGCGAGTTCGCGCCGGTCTCCCCAGAACCCCGGGGTGAGGCGGACGGCGTCGAGGCCGAGCGGGGCGAGGACCCCGGTGGACGGGATGACGGGACTAGCCACGCAGTGCTCCTGACATGAATCCACGGACGTAGAAGCGCTGCAGGACCAGGAACAGCGCGAGGCAGGGGGCGGCCATGAACATCACCCCGGCCTGCATGGTCGGGTAGTCGACCGCGCCGAAGTCGTGCAGCCGCATGTTGACGATCGCGACGGGCAGCGGGAAGCGCTCGTCGGAGCTGATGAGGATCAGCGGGGCCACATAGTCGTTCCACGAGGCGAGGAAGGCGAACAGCCCGACCGTGACCAGGCCGGGGGCGACCGCGGGCAGCAGCACCCGCATCAGGACCCCGAAGCTGCCGCAGCCGTCGATCAGGGCGGCGTCGTCGAGGGCCCGCGGCACCGCGGCGAAGGAGTTGCGCATCATGAACACCGCGAACGGCAGCTGGAACATGATCATCACCAGGGCGAGGCCGACCAGCGAGTCCTGGAGGCCGAGCTTGCCGAGCAGTACGTAGAGCGGGATCAGGATCGTCGGATAGGGGACCATCAGGATCGCCAGGATGAGGCCGAACAGGATCCGCCGGCCGGGGAAGGCGAACCGGGAGAAGGCGTATCCGGCCAGGGTGGAGACCGCGACCGTCCCGGTGACGGTCAGCACGACCAGCAGCACCGTGTTGGTCAGGTAGACGCCGACCCCCTCCCCGTAGGTGGCCAGGCGGCGGTAGCTGTCGAGGCTGAACCCGCTGCCCGGCCGGACCGAGGACCAGCCGCTCCACAGGATCGGCAGGACGAACAGCGCGGCGAGGAACGCCGAGCCGAGATGGAACGCCGGACGTCTCACGAGTCCCTCTTTCTGATCGCGGCGAACTGGAGCGCGTTCAGCAGCACGAGCGCGACCAGGACCAGCACCGACAGGGCCGCCGCCGAGCCGAGGTCGAACCGCACGAAGGCCTCCCGGACGATGACCATGACCACCGAGGTGGTGGAGTTGCCGGGACCGCCCCTGGTGAGGATGTAGAACTGCTCGAACCCGAGCATCGAGCCGGTCACCATGAGGCACAGGACCAGCGCGATCGTCGGCCGCATCATCGGCAGGGTGATCCGCCGGAACGCCTGGACGGGGCTCGCCCCGTCGACCCTGGCGGCCTCGTACAGCTCGACCGGGATCGACTGGAGCCCGGCCAGCAGGATGATCATGTTGAAGCCGGCCCAGCGCCAGATGACCAGGACGACCGTCGAGCCGAAGGCCACCGAGGGGTCGCCGGCCGTCCAGGAGACCGGCTCGTCGATCAGCCCGACGCTCTCCAGCAGGCCGTTGACGGGCCCGATCTGATCGCTGAGCAGCCCGAAGAACAGCAGGGTCGCGGTGGCCCAGCCGACCGCGGCGGGCAGGAAGTAGGCGCCCCGGTAGATCCCCACCCCCCTGCGGCGGTTCTGGACCAGCAGCGCCAGCCCGAAGGAGACCGTGAACAGCAGCACGGTGACGACGGCGGTGTACCGCAAGGTGAACAGGATCGCGTCGGCGACCAGGCTGTTGTCGGCGATCCGGGTGTAGTTGTCCGGGGCGTTGAAGGCGGGGGCCGCCAGCAGCGGCCACTTGTGCAGCGACATCCACACGACCAGGACCAGCGGCGCCAGGAAGAAGAGCCCGACGACGACGGCGGCGGGGGCGGCGTAGACGAGGCCGATCAGGTCCGGCGACCGCCGCCGGGCGCGGGGCCCGGCGGCGGTCACGCGTGGGATCTTGCGGATCTCCAGCAGGTTCACGGGCCCGTCACTGCTTCAGCGAGGCGGTGATGGTCCCGGCGCCGTCCTTCAGCGCCTTCGCCGGGTCGCTGCCGAACAGGGCGTCGCGGAGGGTCTTCAGCCAGGGGCTCTGCGAGTCGTTGTAGGACTCGTTGAACTTGAGCGCGTAGGGGGTGCGGCCGAGCGCCATGATCTCGTTCATGGTCTGGACCCTCGGGTCCGTCGCGGTGAGATCGGTGCGGGCGACGGTCGACCTGCTCTTGGCCTGGAGGTCGGCCTGGACCTTGTCGGACAGGGTGAAGGCCAGGAAGTCCCACGCGACGGCCGCGTGCTTGCTGGTAGCGCTAACACCGATGACGTCGCCACCGACGAAGGTCGTCTTGCCTCCGTTCACCCCGGGGATCGGGGCGACGCCGACGTCGATGCCCTTGTCCTGGAGGAGCCCGAGCCAGGCGGACGGTCCCGGCGCGACGCCGATGTTCCCCGACTGGAGGGCGCCCAGCCAGGTGGTGCCGTTCTCGTCCTTGGAGCCGGGGGCGGCGACCCCGTCGGCGTAGAGCTTGCGGTAGAGGTCGAAGACCGCGGCCATCTGCGGGGCGTCGACCGTGCTCTGGGTGCCCTCGGGGTTCATGACCTCGCCCCCGTCCGCCCACACCGACGGCCACAGCGTGAAGACGTTGCAGCCGCCGCAGTTGCCGCCGAAGTAGGTGCCGTAGGTCTTCCCGCCGGCCTTCTTCCGGATGGTCGTGGCCTGGGCCGCGAACTCCTTGAGCGTGGCGGGCGGCTTGTCGGGGTCGAGCCCGGCCTTCTTGTACAGGCCCCGGTTGAGGAACAGGACGGAGATGTCGACGGTGTGCGGGACCGCGTACAGCTTGCCCTCCTGGGTGGCCTCCTTGATGTGGGCGGGGGCGACCTTGTCCTTGTAGGGCAGGGCGGCGAACCGGTCGGTGACGTCCTGCCAGAGGTTCTGCGCGACGTAGTTGGGCGCGAACACGACGTCGGAGGCGAACAGGTCGGGCAGATTCCGCCCGCCGGCCGCCGTCGCGATCTTCGCGGGGTAGTCCTCGTTCGGATAGGCCGTCACCTGGATCTTGTCCTGGTGGGCGGCGTTGTAGGCGTCGGCGAGCGCCTTGGTGTGGGTCTCCGTCGCCGCCCTCGTCCACACGGTCACGGTGACCGGGCCGTCCGGCTTCTCGGCCTTCTCCCCGCCGCCGCAGGCCGCGACGAGGGCGGTGGCGCAGAGCACCGCGGTGACCGCGATGCCGGGGCGTCGGGGTGATCGGACTCTCATGCTCTTCTCCTCTGTGTCCCCCGACCGAAAACTACCTAAAAGGTTTTCGGTAGCGTAGGCTCGCCCGCAAAGCTCGTCAATGGGGAAATTTTTCAGGAACAGAAAAGGGTTTCGACGTGGATCCGCAGCGCCCTCCGACCATCACCGACGTGGCCGCCCGTGCCGGGGTGTCGATCGCGACCGCGTCCAAGGCCATCAACGGCCGGGCCCAGGTCCGCGCCGAGACCAGGACCCGGGTCCTGCTGGCGGCGGAGGAGCTGGGGTTCCGTCCCAACGCGCTGGCCCGCAGCCTGCTGTCGGGGCAGTCGCGCACCGTGGGGCTGCTGACCAGCGACAGCGTCGGACGTTTCGGGATTCCGGTGCTGCTCGGAGCCGAGGACGCCTTCGGCGCCGGGGAGATGGCCGTGCTCCTGTGCGACGCCAGGGGCGACTCCATCCGGGAGCAGTACCATCTGCGGACCCTGCTGGACCGCAGGGTCGACGGCCTGATCGTGGTGGGGCAGAGCACCAACGCCCGGCCCTCGCTCAGCCGCGACCTGCCCGTGCCCGTCGTCTACGCCTACGCGCCGTCGGAGGACCCCCGGGACGTGTCGTTCGTCCCCGACGACGTGGGCGGGGCGAGGCTGGCCGTCCGGCACCTGGTGACCTCGGGACGCCGCAGGATCGCCCACATCACCGGGCCCACCGGCTACCGGGCGGCCGTGGACCGGGCCGCGGGCGTCGGGGCGGCCCTCGCCGAGGCCGGCCTGGAGCAGTGCGGCGAGACCCTGTTCGGGGTCTGGTCACAGCGCTGGGGACGCCAGGCCGCGGAGATCGTCTTCCGGTCCTCGCCGGAGATCGACGCCGTGGTCTGCGGCAGCGACCAGATCGCCGCGGGCTTCGTCGAGGCGGCCAGGGAGCGGGGCCGGCGGATCCCCGACGACGTCGCGGTCGTCGGCTACGACAACTGGGAGGTGCTGGCCACCGAGACCAGGCCGCCGCTGACGACCATCGACATGAACCTGGAGTTCCTCGGCAAGACCGCGGCCCAGCACCTGTTCGCCGCGATCGACGGCAAGGCCACGCCCGGCGTCCACCGGATGCCGTGCAGCCTGGTCATCCGTGACTCCACCGCCCCCGCCGCCATGTGAGGGGCTCAGGCCGAGTCGCGGACCACGAGCTGGGTCGGGAGCATGATCGCGCTCGGCTCGGCGCCGTCGATGACGGCCAGCAGCAGGCGGACCAGCTCCCGGCTGAGCTGGGTCCACGGCTGGCGCATCGTGGTGAGCTTCGGCGCGGTGGACATCGCGACCGGCGAGTCGTCGAACCCGCCCACCGCCACGTCCTCGGGGACCCGGCGGCCCGACTCCCGCAGCGCGATCAGCGCGCCCGACGCCATCAGGTCGGAGGCCACGAAGACCGCGTCGAGGTCGGGGTGGGCGGCCAGCAGCCGCTCCATCGCCGCCCGCCCTCCGGCGAGGGTGTAGTCGCCCTCCGCGACCGGGGCGCCGTGCCCCGCCACCTCGCGGAAGCCCTGGAGCCGGTCGACGCCGCCGGAGGTGTCGAGCGCGCCGGTGATGGTCGCGATCTTGCGGCCGCCCCGGTCCATCAGGTACCGGGTCATCTGCCGGGCGCCCTCACGGTCGTCGGAGACCACGTAGGGGACGTCGCCCTCGTGGCCGAGCGGACGCCCTATCGTCACGACCGGGATGTCCTGGCCGCGCAGCTCCTCGATCAGCGGGTCGCCCGAGTGCGACGAGACCAGCAGCGCCCCGTCGACGTGCCCCGAGGTGATGTAGCGGCTGACCCGTTTGCGGTCGTCGATGTTGCCCGCGATGGTCAGCAGCAGCATGATGTCGTGCTCGGCCAGCGCCCGGGTCGCCCCGTGCAGCAGCACGTTGAAGTTCGGATCCTCGAACAGCCGCTCCTGCGGCTCGGCGAGGATGAACGCCACCGAGTGGGACCTGCTGGTCACCAGGCTCCTGGCGTGCTGGTTCACCACGTAGCCGGTGTCCTTGACGGCCTTCTGGATCGCCTTCGCCGCGCCGGGGCTCACGTTGTGACCGCCGTTCAGGAACCGTGAGACCGTCCCCCGCGACACCCCCGATGCGGCGGCCACGTCGTGAATGGTCGGGCGGCGGCGTTTCTGCGTCACCATGTCATCATCCCCCGAATCGAGATCATCCCTTGACGGCTCCCGAACCGAGATCGACCCGCCAGTACCGCTGGAGCGTCAGGAACAGAGCGATCATGGGCAGGATCGCCAGCAGCACGCCGGTCGTGATCAGCGTGTACTGGGCGGGCTGGTTGGCGCCCTGCTTCATCATCGTGAACAGTCCCACGGTGACCGGGAACTTGGTGTCGTCGCCGAGCATGATGAACGGCAGCAGGAAGTTGTTCCAGATCGCGACGAACTGGAACAGGAAGACCGTCACCAGGCCGGGCGCCATCATCGGCAGCACGACCCTGCGGACGATCTGGAACTCGCGGGCGCCGTCCATGCGGGCGGCCTCCAGCACCGAGTCGGGGATCGCCGCCCCGGCGTAGATGCGGGCGAGGTAGATGCCGTACGGGCTGATGATCTGCGGCAGCAGCACGGAGGCGTAGGTGTCGGCGAGCCCGAGCTTCGACAGCAGCAGGTACTGCGGGATCGCGAGCATGATCTGCGGCATCAGTACGCCGCACAGCAGCACGTTGAACAGCGCCGTCTTGCCCGCGAAGCGGAACTTGGCCAGCGCGTACCCGCTGATCCCCGACACCGCGGCCGACAGCAGCGCGCCGCCGCCCGCGTAGAGCGCGGAGTTGGCGACCCAGTGCCAGTAGACGCCGTCCCGGTAGGAGCTCAGCCTGCTCAGGTTCTCGAACAGGTGGCCGCTCGGGGTGAACGCCGAGCTGTCGAACAGCTCCCCGAGGTTCTTGGTGGAGGCCACCACGACCCAGAGCACGGGCAGCAGCATGTAGAAGGCGCCGAGCAGCAGGATCGTCGTGGGGACCGCCCCGCCACCGCGGCGGCGCACCCTGGGACGCCCCGCCGCGCGGACGTGCGGGCGTTCCCTCGTCAGCGTCGTGGTCATGATCCTCCTTCGGAGGCGAAGGCCCGGTCGCCCACCAGCCGCAGGAAGCCGAAGGACAGCACGAGGGTGGCCACGGCCAGCAGCACCGAGGTGGCGGCCGCGCTGTACAGGTCGCCGCGCTCGAAGGCGTCGGTGTAGACCTTCATCAGGGGGCTCCAGGTGCTGATGATCGAGTTGCTGAGCGGCTTGAGCGCCATCGGCTCGCTGACCACCTGGAGGGTCGAGATGATCGCGAAGACCGCGGTCATGACCAGCGACGGGACGATCAGCGGGATCTTGATCCGGAACGCGATGCGCAGCTCGGAGGCGCCGTCGATCCGGGCCGCCTCGTAGAGGTCGGACGGGATGGCCCGCAGCGAGGTGTAGATGACCATCATGTTGAAACCGGTGCCGCCCCAGACCGCCACGTTGGCGATCGAGTAGAGGACCGTGGACGGCGCGAACAGATCCGCCCCGCCCAGCAGATCGACGATCGGCGACACCGAGGGCAGGTACAGGAAGCCCCACATCAGCGAGGCGATGACGGTCGGGATCGCGTACGGCAGGAAGATCGCGATCCGGGCGGACCTGACGAGCCGCGCCCGGGTGCCGTCCAGGAGGAGCGCGAACAGCAGCGCGAGCCCCAGCATCATCGGGACCACGATCAGCCCGTAGCCGAGCACCCGCAGGACGCTGTGGATCAGCTCGGGGTCCTTCAGCGCGTTCGCGTAGTTCCGGGTTCCCGCGAACACCTCGGTGCGGTCGCCCGGCCGCAGCCCCAGGCCCTTGACCTGGGCCTTGCGCAGGCTCATGTAGACCGAGTAGCCGATCGGGACGATGCAGAAGACCACGAACAGGACGATGGCGGGGGTGAGGAAGGCGTACGGCACGGCGGCCGTACGCCCCCTCCTCCGCCGGCTGGCGGCGACGGTCATCAGGAGACCTTGAAGCCGTTCTTCTTCATGTCGTCGACGGTGCTCGTCTGCATCTGGTCCAGCGCCCCGTCGAAGGCTCCGCCGGAGGCGATGGCCTTGGCGAAGGCGTCCTTGTAGGCGCTGTAGGTGACGTTCACGTTCGGCCCGAAGGTGAAGCCCTGCGCGGTGCCCGCGATCTGCCCGGCGACGGTGTAGAAGTCGGGCTGGTTGGAGAAGAACTCCGGCGCGCTCTGGAGGGCGGGGCCGGTCTGGGCGGAGGTCGCCGCGGGGTAGACCGCCGACTCCTTGACCAGGTCGGTGGTCGCCTCGGAGTCGGTGTTCAGCCAGGCGGCGAACGCGGCCGCAGCGGCCTTGTTCTTGGAACCGGCGGAGACGGCCGTCGCCGAGCCGCCCCAGCTTCCGGTCTTGTTCTCGCCCGCGGCCCACTGCGGCAGCGGAGCGATCTTCCACTTGCCCGCGGTCTTGGGCGCGTTGGCCGCCAGGACGCCCGGTCCCCACACGGCGCTCGGCCAGGACAGCAGCGTGCCGTCGGCCAGGGCCTTGTTCCACTTGGGCGTGTAGGACGGCTGCTTGTCGATCAGATCCTTCTGGACGAGGCCGCTCCAGAAGCCGGCGACCTTCCTGGTGGCCTCGTCGTTGACCGCGACCTTCCAGGTGTCCCCGCTGGGCGACCACCAGGAGGCCCCGGCCTGCTGGGCCAGGCCGGTGAACCAGCCCGCGTCCGCGGCGGAGAAGTTCGTGAGGTACTTCTTCGGGTCCTTCTTGTGCAGGATCTCGGCCTGCTGGGCGAACTCGTCCCAGGTCGTGGGCACCTTCAGGCCGTACTTCTCGAACAGGTCGGCCCGGTAGTAGTACATCATCGGGCCGGAGTCCTGCGGGATCGCGTAGACCGCGTCGCCGCCCAGGGTGACCTGGGACCAGACGCCGTCGGCGAACCTGCTCTTGAGGTCCCCCGCCTCCTTCGCGATGTCGGCGACGGCGTTGTTGCTGATGTAGGTCGGCAGGACCTGGTACTCGGCCTGGAACACGTCGGGGGCGTTGCCCGCCTTCGACGCGGTGAGGATCTTGGTCGCGAGGTCGTCGCCGTTGGCCTGCTGGCTGAAGGTGACGTGGACGTCCGGGTGGGACGCGTTCCACTTGGCGACGATCTTCTCGATGTTGGGTGCCCAGGACCAGAACGACAGCTCGACCTTGCCCTGCGCCTTCGGCGTCGTCTCCGGCGACTCGTCGTCGCCGGAGGATCCGCACGCGGTGGCGAGGAGGCTAAGGGCCAGGACGCCGGCGACGGCGAACTTCACTCTCATCGGGGGTAACTCCCTTGGGGCGGGGCTGTGAACGTTCACAGTGTTAGCGGCACCACTTTGAATGTCAACAGGATACGTAAGATTTAAATCTTCCTGGTCAAGCCCTATAGTGTCGCGCTGTACGGCATTGGGAACGTTCACAGTCAGGAGCCCGAACCGGTGGAGAAGCACAGGGACGCCATCGCCTACGGCGGCGACTACAACCCCGAGCAGTGGCCCGAGGAGGTCTGGCTCGAGGACATGGAGCTGATGCGCCGGGCCGGGGTGAACCTGGTCAGCGTCGGCATCCACTCCTGGGCGCTACTGGAGCCCGCCGAGGGGGTGTACGAGTTCGGCTGGCTCGACCGGCTCCTCGATCTGCTGCACGAGCACGGCATCCGCGCCGACCTGGCGACGCCGACCGTCGCGCCGCCCGCCTGGCTGCGCCTGCACCACCCCGACAGCCGGTCGGTCGACCGGGACGGGCACGTGCTCGGCGGCGGCACCCGCCAGTCCTACTGCCCCTCCTCCCCTTCCTACGCGGCGGCCTGCGCGACGATCACCGAGCGGCTGGCCGCCCGCTACGCCGACCATCCGGCGCTGGTCATGTGGCATGTCAGCAACGAGTACGGCTGGGGCCCGGCGCACTGCTACTGCGAAGTCTCGGCCGAGGCCTTCCGGGTCTGGCTCCGCGAGAAGCACCACGACCTCGACACCCTGAACGCCGCGTGGGGAACCTCGTTCTGGGGCCAGCGCTACGGCGGCTGGGCCGAGATCGAGCCGCCGCGGACCGCTCCCCCGGGCGTCAACCCGGCCCTCCAGCTGGACTTCCTGCGCTTCTCCCAGGACGCCCACCTGGCCAACTTCCGGCGCGAGCGGGACATCATCAGGCGGCACTCGGCCAAGCCCGTGACCACGAACTTCCAGCTCGCCAACTGCAAGTGGATCGACTACTGGAAGTGGGCCCGCGAGGTCGACGTCGTCTCCAACGACCACTACCTCCAGGCCGAGCGGCTCGACAACCAGATCGAGCTGGCCATGTGCGCCGACCTGACCCGGTCGGTGGCGGGCGGCGAGCCGTGGCTGCTGATGGAGCACTCCACGGGGGCGGTCAACTGGCAGCCGCGCAACCTCGCCAAGCTCCCCGGTGAGCTGGCCCGCAACAGCCTGTCGCATCTGGCGCGCGGCGCCGACGGGATCATGTTCTTCCAGTGGCGGGCCTCCGCCTTCGGGGCGGAGAAGTTCCACTCGGCGATGCTGCCGCACGGCGGGCCCGGTACCCGGATCCACCGGGAGGTCGTCGCGCTCGGCGCCGACCTGGAGGCCCTGGCGCCCGTCCGGGGCGGACGCGTCGAGGCGGACGTGGCGATCGTCTGGGACTGGGAGTCGTGGTGGGCGGTCGAGCTGGAGTGGCGGCCGTCGGCCGATCTCGGCTACCGGGAACGGATCGAGGCCTACTACGAGCAGCTCTGGCGGGCCAACCTGACCACCGACTTCGTGCATCCCGAGGGCGATCTCGCCCGGTACCGGATGGTGGTCGTCCCCAGCCTCTACCTGACGACCCCCGCGGCGGCCAAGAACCTCGCCGCCTACGTCGCCGACGGCGGCACCCTGGTCGTCTCCTACTTCTCGGGGATCGTCGACGCCATGGACACCGTCCATCCGGGTGCCTACCCGGGAGCGCTCCGCGACGTCCTGGGGCTGACGGTCGAGGAGTTCCTGCCGCTGCGGACCGGGCAGGGGGTCACGCTGTCGGGCGGCATGACCGGTGATCTCTGGTCCGAGGACGTGATCACGGTGTCGGCGGAGGTCGTCGCGGAGTACCTGGACGGGCCCGCGGCCGGGCGTCCCGCGATCACCCGCAACTCCTGCGGCGAGGGGACCGCCTGGTACATCTCGACCCGGCTGCCGGGCGACGATCTCCGCGCCGTCCTCGACCGGGCCTGCGCCGACGCCGGGCTGGTTCCCGACCGCACGCCCGTCGAGATCGTCAGGCGCGGCGGCCACGTCTTCGCCCTCAACCACTCCGGCCGCGACGTGCCGGTGAAGGTCACCGGCCACGAGCTCCTCACCGGCACCGACTGCGCGGGAACGCTCCAGGTCCCGGCGGGCAAGGTCCGGATCGTCCGGGAGCCCGGCCCCTGACGGCAGGGACCGGGCCAAGGGGCCGGGCCAAGGGGCCGGACCAAGGGGCCCCGGTCAGCCGAGGAGGTCGGGGTTCCAGGCGACACCCAGGTGGTCGCAGAGGCGGCGGGCCTCGGCGGCCGGGTTCCGCACGAGGTCCTCGTGACGGACGGTCAGCCCGGTCAGGGCCGAGCGCGCCTCCGCGAGCGCCTGGAGGTACTCGGGGGCTCCGGTGCCCTCACGGGTCAGGAACACGAAGCGGGCGTCGGGCCACGCCCCGGAGATCCGCCGCCACAGCAGGACGTTCACCGGCGAGTCGTCGACCACGATCCGCTTGCCTGAGCGGCCCAGCTCGTGGTGGAGGACCCGGTCCCACAGCAGGTGCTCCAGTTCCTGGCGGTCCAGGCCGAGCGCGCCCATGACGTCCTCGGTGTAGCCGCGCTTGGGCTCCACCTTGATCGACGGAAGCCCGAGATCGTCGGGGGCGGTGATCCCCGGGTGCCGGTTGAGGATCCCGCGCAGGAGTTCGCCGCCTGATCCGGGGGCCGACAGAACGAACACCGGCGAGGAGACCAGCCGGGAGCCGCCGACATAGGTGGCGGGCGCTACCGTTGCGGGCGGAGCCGGCCGCAGGGCCTCCGCGAGGTGCTCGGTCCTCCGCTGAATGGCCCGCTTTGCCCGCTTTCGTACCTGACTCATGGAGGGAACATATCGGCAGGTGAGGGCGTCGAAGCGGGCGAGTGATCGACTCTCATCAAATTTTCATGCAACCCAAGAGCCCGTTCATGTGTCGGGCGGTGAGGTGGGCGAATGTCCCCGGCGGTGACCGCTGCCAACGCCATGACCCGGTTCTGGGCGGAACGGTTCGACGAGGAGTCCACGGTCTGCTCGGGAGCGGGCGCGTGGCCGCTGCTCGCCCTCCTCGCCTGGGCCTCCGGCGGCCCCGCCCGCACCGAACTCGAGGACGCGCTCGGGGTCCCCGCCCGGGAGGCCGCCGGGCACGCCCGCGAGCTCCTGGCCGTCCTCGCCGCCTCCACCGACGCCGAGGCCGCTCTCGGGCTCTGGACCCACCGGGCGCTGGAGCTGAAGAGCACCTGGCTCGCGGCGCTGCCCGGAGGCTGCGCCGAGACGCTCACCGGCGACTCCGCCGCGGACCAGGAGCGGCTCGACCGGTGGGCCCGCGAGCGGACCGGCGGCCTGATCGAGCGGATGCCGGTCTCCGTCGACGCCGAGACCCTGCTGGTCCTGGCGAGCGCGCTGACCGTCCGGACCAGGTGGCGGGTGCCGTTCAGCGAGTGGACCGCCCGTCCCGGCGAAGGCCCCTGGGCGCACCGGGAGGTGCCGACCCTCGGGCGCCGCGGCGCACCGGCCGACGACCTCTCGGTCCGCTCCACCCCCGCCGGGACGATCACCGACGTCCGGGTGACCGGCCAGGAGGACGTCGACGTCCATCTCTTCCTGGGCGCGGAGTCCCTGCGGGCGCACCGGGTCCTGCCCGCCGCCCTCGCCGCGCTGGCCGGGGGCGCCCCCGCCCCCCTCGCGGACGGCCCCGGTGTCACCGTTTCCGAACGCCGCTCGCACACCCCCGAGGACGTCCTCGACGTGACGGTCCCCAAGTTCGCGGTCGCGGCCGAGCACGATCTCCTGGCGCTGCCCGGTGTCTTCGGGCTCGCCACGGCGACCGACGCCTCCCGGGGCCACTTCCCCGGCGTCTGCGAACGGCCTCCGCTGGCGATCCAGCAGGCGAAGCAGCGTGCCGTCGCCCGTTTCGACGCCCTCGGCTTCGAGGCCGCGGCCGTCACGGCGTTCGCGGCGCGGGCGGGATCGGCCTACCGGCCGCCGCCCCACCTGGTGAAGGAGTACGCGGTCGCCTTCGAGCGGCCCTTCGGTTTCGCGGCCGTCCACCGGCCGAGCGGGCTGGTGCTGTTCGCCGGATGGGTCACCGATCCGGACGGGTGAAGGCGTCACACGGGCGCTCACACGGCGGCGCGGTCTCCTGGTTCCAGCACACCAACGGGAGGAACCGAAATGTCCGTGGACTTTGCAACGATCAAGAAGACGCAGCGGGCCGGCTGGGAGACCGGCGACTATCCGCGCGTCGGCAACACCCTGCAGATCATCGCCGAGCTGCTCGTCGAGTCGGCCGACGTGCGGTCGGGGACCCGCGCGCTGGACGTGGCCTGCGGCCAGGGCAACGCCGCGATCGCGGCCGCCCGCAGGTTCGCCGCCGCGACGGGGGTCGACTACGCGGTGAACCTGCTGGCCAAGGGCCGGGAGCGGGCGGCCGTCGAGGGGCTCGACGTCGAGTTCACCGAGGGGGACGCCGAGGCGCTGCCGCTCCCCGACGGGCACTTCGACCTGACGATGAGCACGGTCGGCGTCATGTTCGCCCCCGACCACCAGCGGGCGGCCGACGAGCTCGTCCGGGTCACCTCGGTCGGCGGCCGGATCGCCCTGGCCTCCTGGACGCCCGCCGGGATGGTCGGCGAGATGTTCCGCACCGTCGCCCGCTGGGCCCCGCCGCCCGCGGGCGTCAGGCCCGCCACCCTCTGGGGCACCCGCGAGCACCTGGACGGCCTGTTCGGCGACCGGGTCGAGTGGATCAGCGTCACCGAGCGGCAGTACGTGTTCCGCTACCTGTCGCCCGAGCACTTCTCGGAGTGGTTCCGCGACTTCTACGGGCCGATCACCCGGCTGTCCGGCGGCCTGTCGCAGGAGGACCTGGCGACGTTCGCGGCGGAGCTCGGCGACGTCGCCCGCCAGTACAACAAGGCGGACGACGGGACGGTCGCCGCCCCGGCGGACTACCTGGAGGTCGTCGGCATCCGGCGCCGGTGATCACTGGCCCGGCGGCGGATCACTCGGCATGATGGCGGAGAAGGGGGTGGGCCCGTGGTGACGATCAGGTTGCTCGGGCCGCCCGCGATGGACCGGCCGGGCGGAGCCGCCGGGCAGCCGCGCGGGCGCAAGGCGTGGGCGCTGCTGGCCTATCTGCTGCTCGCCGAGCGGCCGCCGGCCCGGGGCCGGCTGGCCGAGCTCCTGTTCGCCGACGCCGACGATCCCCTCGGCGCGCTGCGCTGGACCCTCGCGGAGCTGCGCCGGACCCTCGGGGTGCGGCTGGACGGCGATCCCGTCGCCGTGACGGTCGATCCGGCGACCGTGGTGGACGTCCGCCGGGTCCTGGCAGGGCGTCCGGATCCGGCGCCGCTCCTCGACGTCGAGGGCGAGCTCCTCGAGGGCGTCAGGCTGGACTCCTGCCTGGAGTTCGAGTCGTGGCTGGTGGTCGAGCGGCACCGGATCTCGGCGCTGGTCGAGGCCCGGCTCCGCGAGGCCGCCGCCGGGCTGCTGGCGGCGGGCCGCGCCGCGGACGCCACCCCGTTCGCCGCCCGTGCGGTGGCCCGCAACCCGCTCGAGGAGGGCAACCACGAGCTGCTGATCCGCTGCCTGACGGCGGCGGGCGACCGGGTCGCCGCGGCCCGGCAGCTCGCCGTCTGCGAGGACCTGTTCGACCGGGAGCTGGGCGTCGAGCCGTCCGCCGCGGTGCGTGAGGCGGCGGGCGGGAGCACGGGCTCGGCGATGATGCCGCCGCTCGGCGGCAGGGCGGCGGCCGTCAGCCAGCTCGAGGCGGGCCAGGCCGCGATCGCGGCGGGCGCGCTCGAGGCGGGCCTGCAGTGCCTGCGGCGGGCGGTCGCCGAGGCGGGCCGCTGCCGCGACACCGGGCTGCGGGCGCGGGCGCTGGCCGCCCTCGGCGGCGCGCTGGTCCACGCCGTGCGCGGCAGGGACGGCGAGGGGGTCGTCGTGCTGCACGAGGCGATCCTGCTCGCCACCGAGGCGGGCGAGCGGGCCACGGCCGTCACCGCCCATCGCGAGCTGGGCTTCGTGGAGGTCCAGGCGGGCCACCGGCTGACCGGGGAGGCCTGGCTGGCCAGGGCCCAGGAGCTCGCCGAGACCGACGCCGAGCACGCGGCCGTCCTCGGGGTGCGCGGCATGAACGCCTCCGACCGCGGCGACTACCCCGCGGCCTTCGCGCGTCTGGAGGAGTCGGTGGAACGGGCCCGCCGCGGGGACGACGAGCGCCAGGAGGCCTGGTCGCTGTCCCTCCTGGCCAGGGCCCATCTGCTGCGCGGCGAACGCGCCCAGGCCACGGCCGCCCTCGACCGCTCCCTCGACCTGGTCCAGCGCCAGCGCTGGCTGGCCTTCCTGCCCTGGCCGCAGATCCTCAGGGCCGAACTCGACCTGCACGGCGGCGACACCGGCGCGGCCGCCGACTCCCTGGAGCAGGCCTGGTCGCTGGCCTGCCAGCTCGACGACCCCTGCTGGCTGGGGATGGCCGCCCGGGGCCTGGCCCTGCTGCACACCGCGCACGGCGACCATCCGGCCGCCACCGAGTGGCATCTGCGCGCCTCCTCGGTCTGCTCCCGTACGCCCGACCGCTACCAGTGGGTCCACGGACATGTCCTGGACGCCGCCGTCACGACCGCGATCGAACGCGGCGACCACGAGCGAGCCGTCCCGCTGACCACGGCCCTGGCGACCCTGGCCGCCCACTGCGACCTGCGCGAGCTCACCGTCCGCGCCCATCTCCACCGCCACGCCCTCGGCGACGCCACCGCCCTGTCCTCGGCCAGGCTCCTGGCCGCCGACATCGACAACCCCGCCCTCACCCGCCTCCTGCGAGGCTAGGGACGTGTCTTACGCCTCGGCAGGCCCTTGCGGAAGGCGAGGCCCAGGACTCCGGCCGCGAACGCCGTCAGCAGGGCGGGCCAGGGGAAGGAGCCGGAGGACGTGCTGGAGGACGCCAGCCGGACGGCCTCCGTGGCCGGGGTGCTCGCCGGCGGGGCGGAGGCTCCTGCGGCCGGGGCGGGCAGGGCGCCTGTGCCCTTGGTCTTTCCGGTGGCCTTGAAGCCCCAGTCGAGGAGGGCCGCGGAGTCCTTCCAGAGGGTGGAGTTCCCGCCGAGCTCGGCGACGATGATCGTGTGGCCGCCGCGCTGAGCGGCTCCGACGTAGGTGCGGCCGGCCAGGTGGGTGGAGCCGTTCTTGCCCGCGATCATGCCGGGATAGCTCGCGAGGAGCTTGTTGCCGTTGGTCAGCGTCCCGCCGCCGGGGAAGGACGCCCTGCGGGTGCCCGCGTAGCGGCGGAAGTCGGGGAGCTTGAGCGCCTGGCGCATGATGACCGCCAGGTCGCGGGCCGAGGTGTGCTGGGTCCTGACCGAAAGCCCCAGATCGCGGTCCAGCCCGTTGGGGCTGGCGGCCAGGGTGTCGGTCGCGCCGAGCCTGCGCGCCTCCGCGTTCATCGCGGAGATCGTCGCCTTGAGCCCGCCGCCCGCCTGGGCGAGGGCGTAGGCGGCGTCGTTCGCCGACTTGAGGAGCATCGCGCGGAAGAGATCATCGGCCCGGTAGGTCCTGGACGCGCGCAGCCCGACCTTCGTGGGGATCACGTTCACGGTCTGGCGGTTCGGCCGGACCCGCGTCGAGGGCTTGACCTTGGGGATCAGCGTCACCGAGGTCAGGACCTTGATCACGCTGGCGGGCAGATACCGCCCGCGCTGGTCGCGGGAGGCCAGGATCCGGCCGGTCCCGGCGTCGGCGACCACGTAGGCCTTGGCCGACACCCGGGGCACCGGCGGCACGGCCGCCGCGGAGGCGGTGGCGGGAACGGTCAGCGGCGCCAGGGCCACGGCCGCCGCAGTAACGATCTTCAACACGTCTGCCTCCACTCGAATCCTGACAATCCGTCAAGCATACGTATACATTGAGTAAAGAAGACCGCGACGAGGGTGATCAAGGTTCAAGGGAGGGCCCGATCCGCGGAATGCGCATAGGTTGAGGGCATGAAGGTGGAACCCGGTGACGTGTGCTGGCTGGGCAAGGAGGACCCGGACTTCCGGTCCGAGTACCCGCCCGACTTCCCCGCCGACGAGCCCGAGGAAGATCAACCGGCAGAATGAAGGGCATGAACGACTGCCCGTGCGGCCTTCCCGCCTCCTACGACGCCTGCTGCGGGCACTTCCACGGAGGCGAGGCCGCGCCGACGGCCGAGCTCCTCATGCGCTCGCGCTACGCGGCCTTCGCGGTCGGCGACGAGAAGTACCTCGAACGCACCTGGCATCCCCGGACCCGTCCCGGCCGGATCGGCCTGGACCGCAAGACCCGCTGGACCGGGCTCGAGGTCCTGGAGACCACCGAGGGCAGCCCGTTCCACACCAAGGGGACCGTCCGGTTCCGGGCGCACTACCTGGAGCGCGGACGCCGCGGCCAGATGGAGGAGCACAGCCGCTTCGTCCGCCTCGACGGGGACTGGGTGTACGTCGGCGCCCTGTGACGGGTCCCGATCGGTCACTGGACCTCGATCACGGCCTTTCGGTCACGGCACTTCACCGGTGACGTCCACGAGCCAGGACAGGTCGGCGTTGTCGAGCCGGTCGTGCCAGGCGGCGGGGGCGGCCGACATGAGGGTCCCGAGGTCCCAGTAGTCGCGCCAGAGGGTGATGACGCCGTCGGAGACGTGCTGGACGGAGACGAAGGGCAGGGTGACCTTCTCCCCCGTCGGCCACTGCCAGAGCTCGGTGTGCTCGGTGATCACGACCTCGCCGTCCACGAAGGAACGGGACGTGCCGTGGGCGTAGGAGGTGAGGCCCTCCAGACCCAGCCTGAGCCGGGCCTCGATCCCCTCGGGGCCGCGGGCGGCGGTGGCCGGGCCGGTCGGGACGTCGTAGTAGATCGAGGACGGCCCGAAGAAGGTGCGCACGCGGGGCCAGTCGCGGTCGTACAGGGCGTCCCAGAAGGCCGCCACCGCTTCCCGAGGATCCATGCCCATCGGTTATCCCTCCCAGACCGAAAATCAGACCTATCGCTTGCTTGGCTGGAAGGTTAGCCTCAGCGGCGAGGAGGCAGCAATGCATGATCTCGTTATCGCCGACGCCCTCGTGGTCGACGGCACGGGCGCGCCCGCCCGGCACGCCTCGGTCGCCGTCACCGACGGGGTGATCACCGAGGTGGGCGCCGATCCGGGCCCGGCCCGGCGGCGGGTGGACGCCCAGGGCGCCCTGCTCACCCCGGGATTCGTCGACATCCACACCCACTACGACGGGCAGGCGACCTGGGATCCGGTCCTGGCGCCCTCCTCGCAGCACGGGGTGACGACGGTCGTCATGGGCAACTGCGGCGTCGGGTTCGCGCCCGCGCGGCGGGACCGGCACTCCTGGCTGATCGGGCTGATGGAGGGCGTCGAGGACATTCCCGGCTCGGCGCTCACCGAGGGGATCACCTGGGAGTGGGAGTCCTTCCCCGAATACCTGGACGCCCTGGACCGCACCGGCCGGGCCGTCGACGTCGGAGCGCAGGTCCCGCACGGAGCCGTCCGCGCCTATGTGATGGGTGAGCGGGGCGCCAGGAACGAGCCGGCGACCCCCGAGGACATCGCGGCGATGAAGGCGATCGTCAAAGAGGGCCTGGCCGCCGGCGCCCTCGGCTTCACCACCTCCCGGACGCTCGCCCACCGGGCGATCGACGGCGAGCCGGTGCCGGGCACGTTCGCCGCCGAGGACGAGCTGTTCGGGATCGGCGAGGCGCTGCGGGAGCTCGGCCGGGGAGTGTACGAGCTCGCGCCGGCCGGAGCCGCCGGCGAGGACACCGCCGCCCCGGTCAAGGAGGTCGCCTGGATGCGGCGGCTGTCGGCGGAGATCGGACGGCCCGTCTCCTTCGCGCTGCTCCAGATCGACGCGGTGCCCGAGCAGTGGCGGGAGATCCTCGAGCTCTCCTCGGCCCCGGACGCCCGGCTCTACCCGCAGGTCGCGGGCCGCCCCTTCGGGATGCTCGTCAGCCTCGAGACTCTGCACGCCTTCGCCGACCACCCGGCCTACGCCGCCGTCGCGCTGCTGCCGCTGAAGGAGCGGGTCGCCCGGCTGCGGGACCCGGAGCTGAAGGCCCGCATCCTCGCCGACCATCCGGCCGAGGAGGATCCGCTGTCCTCGATGGTGCGGATCTTCTCCGACCGGCTGTACCCGCTGTCGGCCGAGCGGCCCGACTACGAGCCGCACCCGTCGGCCAGCATCGCCGCCCGCGCCGCGGCCGAGCGCCGCGACCCGATGGAGCTGCTCTACGACCTGCTGCTCGAGGACGACGGCAAGGCCATGTTCCTGCTGCCGATCCTCAACTACGCCCACAGCGACCTGGACGCCATCCGCGAGATGCTCACCCATCCGCGGGCCGTCCTCGGGCTCGGCGACGGGGGCGCGCACTGCGGTTTCATCTGCGACGCCTCACTGCCCACCACGATGCTCTCCCACTGGGCCCGCGACCGCTCCCGTGGCGAAGGGCTGCCGCTGGAGCACGTCGTCCGGCTGATGACGCGGGACACCGCCGCCCTCTACGGGCTGACCGACCGGGGTGTCCTCGCGCCCGGCATGAAGGCCGATCTCAACCTGATCGACTTCGAGCGGGTCGCGAACCGGCGCCCCGAGGTCGTCCACGATCTTCCCGCGGGCGGGCGCCGGGTCCTGCAGTCGGCCGACGGCTATCTCGCGACGTTCGTGTCGGGCGTCCAGACCTTCGACCGGGGACGGCACACGGGCGCCGTCCCCGGAAGGCTGGTCAGGGGCCGCTGAGCGTCACTCCTCCTCGCCCGGGACGTCGCCGTCGACGTCCCAGGCGAGCTGCCGGATCTCCCGATGCGGCGAGCCGCGCAGCGCGTCCAGCGCGGTCCGCCACTCCGGTTCCCACCCCCCGTCGCGGCCGCCGTGCTCCACCAGGGCGAGGGCCATCAGTTCCCCGGTGAGGTCGCCGCGGGCGGTCAGGGTGCGGACCGTGGGCAGCAGCGGTGCGGCAGGAGACCTCCAGCCGAGTCCGCCCGCCAGAGTCCGCCCGGTCTCCGCCGCGAGGTGCGGTGATCCGTGGAGCAGGTCGGCCAGGGTGTTCGCGTCCAGGGCCAGCACGAGCGGGTCCACGTCTCCGGCCGTCATCCGGTGCGCCAGCAGCCGCGCGGCCTGCGGCAGGTGCAGCGGATCGGCGGCGAGCAGCCGGGCGGCGGAGCGGGCGAGCTCCGCCCGCCAGGCCTCGGCGTTCCCCCGGTGGTCGAGCCGCCGGGCGAGGCGGCGCACGCGGGTCCGGTCCCCGGCCTCCAGCAGCCGCCGCAGGACGGTCACGGCCTCGTCCCTGACCAGGCCCTCGCCGACCAGGGTGAGGAAGACCGTGAAGTCCGCGCCGGTGCCGGAGACCGCCGCCTCCAGGACCTCGTCCAGGCCGTGCCGGTACCAGCGCACCCAGGTCGCGAACGCCTTGGCGGCCCGGAACCGGACTCCGGGCCCTTCCGCCGCCTCCAGCAGGGAGCGGACCAGACCGGCGACGGCCGGGCGGTGTCCGGGCGCGTACTCCGCCGGTGCCGCCTGAAGGAGCGTACGGAACATCGTCTCGCTCCGGTGGTGCTCCGGCACCTCGGCCAGGGCGGCGAAGGCACGCGGGTCCTCCGGGAGGCGCCGGAGCGCGACGGCCACCGCGATCCGGGCGTCCGGATGGAGAGCGGGATCGGCCCACGCCCGCAGCAGGAGATCGGCGGCGCCCGGCACCCGCTGGGTGACGAGCTGGCGGGCGGCGAGCTTGCGGGCACCGACCCCGCCCTCGAAGAGCGCCTTCTCCAGGGTCACCGCGAGCTGCCGTGGAGCCGTCCTCCCGCAGGCCGCCGAGGCGGCGGCCAGGGCGACCGGACCGCCGAGCCGCAGCAGCAATCGCGCCAGCGTGCGGGGCGCGGCCGCGCACACCCCGATCGCCGCCTCGGAGACCACCGGTTCCCCGCCGAGGGCGTGCCGGACGATCACCGCATGGGCGTGCGTCATCATCCCGAGGCCGCGCAGGGCCCGGACCCTCTCCTCGACCGGCAGCTCATGGGCGTCCGCGACGGCTTCGAGAGCCGAGCGGATCCCGTCGCGCTGGGTGCCGGTCCACCGGCCCGGCATCCCGTGTTCCACCGCGCAGCCGGGCGGGACCCGTGCGGGAAGGAGGTCGGTGCGGCGGGTGGCGATCACCCACCAGACCGGCGGCAGCCGGAGGAGCTCCGGCGCCTCGGCCGCCAGCGCCGCTGCGGCCTCCTCCTTGCGGGGGCGCCGGGCCAGCCAGAGCGCCGCCGCCTCGGCGGCCTGCTCGCCGGTCGCGCCCAGAACGGCGAGCCGCAGCTCGTCCTGGAGGGCGGGCAGCCGGCGGGCGCGGGCGCCCAGGGAGCGGGCCAGCGCGAGGACCAGGGTGTGGTCCTCCGCCGCGCGGGCCTTCCGCACCCGGGGCAGCAGCAGGTCGAGCAGGGCGTGCTCGGCGCCGCGCGGAAGCACCCGGCCCAGGGTCGCGGGGGCGGGCGTCCGCTCCCGCCAGCCCGCCGACGGCTCCGGGCGGTCCAGGCCCGCGGCGCCGTGCCGCTCGACGAGCTTGTCGTAGACGCCCAGGGCCCACCCGGTGAGCGCGGGGACCCCGCGCCGGGAGAGCTGCCGGTCGGCGAGGCGGAGCAGGGTCTCGCGGGTCGCCGCCGAGGTGTCGGGCGCGGTGGCCACCCGGTCCGCCAGGGCCTCGAGCGCCGGGACGTCCCCGTCGGCGAGCCGGACGCCGCGCAGGGCCCGCAGGAGTTCGCGCCGGACGGGGTCGCGCTCGTTGAGCGTCCGATCCGCGAGCTCCCCGACCGTCCGGGACAGCAGGGCGGCGTCGCCGGTGCGGTCCGCGGCCTCCAGCAGGAGACCGCGCGCCAGTTCACGGCGGCGGGGATCACCGGTGAACGCCGCGGCGCGGAGCTCGGCCTCCGCCTCGGCGAAGGGGAGATGGACGGCGATCCGCAGGGTGATCTTGGGGTCGTCGAGATGGGCCCTCGCCGAGTGCCAGACCGAGGCGTGCCAGTCGCGCAGGCGGCGCGCCTCGGCGGCGGCCAGCTCGCGCGGCAGCAGGCCCAGGATCGGCAGCACCTCCAGGCCCGGCGACTCCAGCCGGGCGTAGAGGGCGGCCCGCCGTCGAAGCGGCACGGCCCGCAGGAACCGCTCGATCCGCCAGGCGTCCGCCGGGACGATCGCGTGGAGCGCCTCGTCCGGCAGCCGCGCGAGATTCCGCAGCAGCGACCGGCTCGGCGGCCTGCGGCCCCAGGTCCTCCCGGCGAGCAGCCGCGCGGTGCGGACGGGGTCGGCGCGCAGCAGCGGGCCGAGGCACCGGCCGCCGACGCGGACCGCCCAGGCCCCCTGGTCGTGCCGTTCGAGCAGGTCGAGCACCCGCAGCGGTTCGGCCTCGGCGACCTGGGCGATCACTCCGCTCCGCCGTTTCCACACGCTCCAGCCGTCGGAGTCGGCGAGTTCGGCGGCGAGCTGGTCCACGACCGCCGACGGGTGCCGCCGCACGAGCGGCCGCCAGCCCGCGACGGCGTGGGCGAGCGACGGCAGCCACCGGGCGACGGTCCGCGGCCCGCAGGCCGGGAGGAGGACGGCGGCCTCGCGGGCGCCCCACCGGGCATGGACCTCGGGCAGCAGCCGTTCTGCCAGCGCGGTGCGCCCGGAGTGGACGACGGCCTTGAGGACCGCGAGCCGCAGGTCGGCCGGTGCCTCCTCCAGCGCGGGCGGCACCGCGTCGTCGGGGACGGGCAGGGTACGGACCGCGCGCAGCGCCGCCCGCCGCAGTTCGGTGTCGGGACCGGCGAGGATCTCTGCGATGTAGGGAAGGTCCGCGGCCGCCATGGCCAGGTGGAGCGCGGTGCGCCGACCGTAGTGCGCCTGGTCCGCCAGGTCGCGCAGGAGGGCGGGGAAGCCGGGGTGGCCGGCGTGTTCTCGGGCGTGGAGCGCCAGAGCGCGCATGCGCTCGGGATACGGCAGGGACTCCACGCGGTTCAGCAGGACGGAAGCCGGTTCCAGGACCGGCGCGGGGCTCAAAGGCCGGGGCGCCGAACGCCCTTTCCACTCGTCATGTGGCCAGTATGCACCAGAAGTGAATCTTTGAGAACGTCGCGAGAAGACCGTTGTGACGGATGAGGAGAATATGTCACGGTGGGCGCCCCCGATGCTGTGAGGAGCCCCCATGTGCCGGAACCACGAGAGCTCGCGGAGAGACGTGCTGCGGGCGGGTGTGCTGGCGCTCGGCGGGCTGGCCGCGCTGGTCCCCGCGACGGGCGTGCGGGCCTCGAGCAGGGCCGAGGGCTCGACGGTCGTGAAGACCTTCACCGGCCGCTCGGGATACGGGTTCGACCAGTGGGCCTACGTGCCGTTCGACGTGCCCGCCGGGGTGCGCCGGATCTCGGTGCGGCGCACCTTCGAGGCGTTCGTCGTCGTGCCCGGTCTGCTGTCGAACGTGCTCGACCTCGGCGTGTTCGGTCCCGCCGGATGGGAGCCGGGCGCGGAGAAGGGGTTCCGCGGCTGGTCGGGCGGCGCGCGCGGGGAGTTCGCGCTCTCGGCCACGGAGGCGACGCCCGGCTATCTGCCGGGCCCGATCGAGCCGGGGACCTGGGCGGTGGCGCTCGGCCCGATCGTCTACAACCCGGCGGGCATGGCCTGGACGGTCGAGGTGACCCTCGAGTCCGGCCCGGAGGGCCCGGCGTTCGTGCCCGAACCCGCGCCCGTGTCGGCGAAGGGCCGCGGTCCCGGCTGGTACCGGGGCGACATGCACCTGCACACGGTCCACTCCGACGGCCACCGGACGCCCGCGGAGCTGGTGGCCGCGGCTCGCGCCCGCGGGCTGGACTTCTTCGCCTCGACCGAGCACAACACCCGCTCGGCCAATCTCCAGTGGGGCCGGTTCGCCGCCGACGACCTGCTCATCATCTCCGGTGAGGAGGTGACCACCCGGCACGGGCACTGGCTCGCGATCGGCCTCCCCCACGACACGTGGATCGACTGGCGCTACTCCCCCTCCGACGGCCTTCTGCCCGCCTACGCGAGGGCCGTCCGGGAGCTCGGCGGGCTGGTCGTGGCCGCCCATCCCGTGGTGCCGGGACCCGGCTCGGTCTGGGAGTTCGGCTACGACCACGTGGACGCCGTGGAGGTCTGGAACGGGCCCTGGACGCTCGACGACCAGGCCGCCGTCATGGTCTGGGACGGCCTGCTGCGCGAGGGCCGCCGGCTGCCGGCCGTCGGCAACAGCGACTCCCACTCCGCCTCCGACGTCGTCGGCCTCCCCCAGACGGTCGTCCACGCCGGGGGCCTGTCCCGCGACGCGGTGCTGAAGGCCGTCCGGGAGGGCCGCTCCTACCTGGCCGACAACGCCGGGATCGCCCTGCACCTGACCGCGGGGACCGCCCTGCCCGGTGACACGGTCCCGGCGCGCACGACGGTCGAGTGCACCGTCACCGGCACGCCGGGCGCGACCCTCAGCCTGTTCACCGCAGCCGGAAAGGTGGCGTTCGCCCTCGTTCCGGCCTCGGGGAGCGCCCGGGTCTCCTGGACGGCCGCCGCGGGCGCGAAGTACGTCCGGGCCGAGGTCCGCTCCCTCAAACCGGGCTCGACGAGCCTCACCACGATGGCGGCTCTGTCGAACCCGATCTGGATCACGGGGTGACGCCCATCCCGGCCAGGATGCGGGCGCCCAGTTCCGCGTCGCCGGTCACCTCGACGACCGCGTCGGCCGGACCGCGCCGCCCGGCCGCGAGCAGCGTGTAGGTCTCGAAGCTCATGGCGAGCCGCACCGTGGGCTCGGCGGGGACCGGGCCCCGGGAGGCCCTGCCGCCCGCGTCGACCAGGACGGCGGCCTCCCGGTCGCCGACGGCGAACACCGCCGACTGGCCGGGCAGCGCACCGCCGCGCTTGGCCGTCACCATGGGCAGGCCCCGCGACAGGATCGTCCAGGCGCAGCGGCCGGCGGGGGCGTCCAGATTCCCCGGGACGCCGACGGCCCGGCGGATGTCCTGTTCGTGGATCCAGCAGTCGAAGGCACGGAACATCAGGAACTCGGTCGTCGTGCCGGGACGCCCGTCCGGCAGGGCGGCGGGGCCCTCGGGGTCGAGCCCGGGGATCTGGGCGAGCCTGCGGTCGAGCGTCTCCCGCAGCTCGGCCAGGACGGCCTCGCCCGGCAGCGGCCGCCGGACGTCCACGCCGATCTCCAGCACCCTGGCCATGTCGTTCTTCACGTGCGGCAGATCGGGCAGCTCGTGGTCGGGCAGCGGGTCTCCCAGCAGCATGACCTCCAGGCTCACCAGATGGGCGACGACGTCCTGTACCGACCAGCCGGGGCAGTCGGTCGGCAGCCGCCACTCGGCCGTCCCGAAACCGGAGGCCAGCTCGATCGTCGAGCGCACCGTCTGCTCGAAGGCCACGACGTGAGAATCGAATTCGGTACTCATGCGGGGAACCTCCCACAGCGGTGTCCGGCGCGGCAACGGATACGCTCGCGACATGCGGTACGTGGCGCTCCTGCGCGGGATCAACGTCGGCGGCAAGAACAAGGTCGCGATGGCCGACCTGCGGACGATCATGACCGATCTCGGCCACGCCGAGGTCAAGACCCATCTGCAGAGCGGAAACGCGGTCTTCACCGCCCCCGAGACCGATCCCGAGACCCTGGAGTCGGCGCTGTCGGCCGCGATCGAGACCGCCCTCGGCACCAGCCTCCGGATCATGGTCCGCACCGAGGCCGAGATCGCCTCGGTGGTGGAGAACGCGCCCTTCACCCCGGCCGACGGCGCCAGGTTCCAGGTCTGCTTCCTCGGCGCTCCGCCGGAGAAGGGCCTGTTCGACGACGTGGCGGACGCCTACCCGCCCGAGCGCCTGGCCGTGGCGGGACGCGAGATCTACCTCGATCTCCCCGACGGCATCAGGGACGCCAAGCTGCCCGTCCTCGTCGACCGCAAGCTGAAGAAGGACCTGACGGCCCGCAACTGGAACACCGTGCTGAAGGTGCTGGAGATCTGCCGCCTCAGCAGCGGTTGAACACTCCGGCGGCCTCGCTGAAGGTCGGCGGCATGACCGTCAGCGGCGCCTCCCCCTGGAGCCCCTCGATCAGCAGCTCCAGATAGCGCCGCCACGAGCCGGGAGCCCTGCGGGCCACCGCGCCGACCATGCACATGAGCATCGGCACGTCCTGCGGGGCGAAGTCCTGCCGCAGCCGTCCCCCCGCCTGCGCCCGGGCGACCAGCTCGGTGACCAGCGGAACGATCTTCTCTCTGAGGTCCTCGATCTTGCGCTGGGCGAGCCCGCTGCCCATCAGCACCTCACCGAGCCCCTGGTCCTCGGCGTGTGAGGCGGCCGTGTTCCACAGGTAGGAGGTGAAGCCGGCCCACGGATCGGGATTCTCCAGCCCGGCGGCGGCCCAGCCGAGGATCCGGTCGACCTTCTCCTCGAACAGTGCCTCGACCAGCGCCTCTCGCGTGGGGAAACGGCGGTAGAGGGTGCCGATGCTCACATCGGCCTTCTCCGCGATGCTCTCGAGCGTCGCGCCCAGGCCCTCGGCGGCGAACACGGCGTCGGCGGCGTCGAGGATTCTGCGCCTGTTGCGCTCCGCGTCCTTCCTCAGGGGCCGGTTGTCCATGTGATCGACCATACGCGAAAATGTGGAGGCTTATCTGCAAGTTTGGTGTTACGGTCAAGTGTCAGCGAATGACACCTTTAATGTGATCTTCAAAGTCGGCCGTGGGGGTGGGCGTGAAGTCCGAGGCGGGGCGCCCGGGACTGCTGCGTGAGCTGCTGCTCATCGCAATCCTCTACAGCGGCTACCGCTTCGGCCGCCTCTCGGCCAACGGCCACGTCGAGCGGGCCCACCGCAACGCCGGCGACGTCACCCGCCTGGAACGCTTCCTGCACCTGCCGACCGAGTCGAGCGTCCAGAACCTGCTCCTGCACAGCGAGCCGCTGACCAAGGCCGCCAACGCCTTCTACGCGGGCGTCCACTTCCCCGCCACCATCGCCTTCCTGATCTTCATGTTCTGGCGGCATCCGGTGCACTACGTGTGGATCCGCCGCGTCCTGACCGTCCTGACGCTCGGCGGGCTCATCGGGCATGTCCTGGTCCCGCTGGCACCGCCCCGGATGCTGGGACTTCTGGACACCGGCAGGGTCTTCGGGCCGACCGTCTACGGCGACCCCGACCCGCACTCCCTGGCCAACCAGTACGCGGCGATGCCCTCGCTGCACATCGGCTGGGCCCTGGTCGTCGCGATCGGCATGATCGCGGTGCTGAACTCGCGGTGGAAATGGCTCTGGCTCGCCTATCCCACCACCACGCTCCTCGTCGTGGTCGCGACCGCGAACCACTACTGGCTCGACGGAATGGTGGTCACGGTGCTGCTGGTCCTGTCGTTGGCGCTCGTCCCGGCTCCGGGACGGCCCTGGTCGATGCCCGCCCTGCGCGACCGCGAGCAGTTCGCGCCGACCCTCGCCGCCGGGAGAGGGAGATGAGCGCGATCGGAGCGGCCCTCGGCCTCTCCCTGCTGTCGGCGCTCGGCTACGCGGGCGCCGCGGTGATCCAGGAACGGATCGCCCGCACCGGACGCACCGCGGTCAGGGTCCTGGTCTCCCCGATCGGCATGGTGACCACCTGCCTCAACGGGTTCGGCGCCCTGCTGCACGTCGTGGCGCTGAAGTTCGGGCCGCTCAGCCTGCTCCAGCCGATGGGCGTGCTCACCCTCGTGGTAGCCGTGCCGCTCGGGGCGAGCCTCGCCCGCCGCAGGGTCTCGGCCCGCGAACGCCTCGGGGTCCTGTGGACCATGATCGGGCTGGCCGGGCTGCTGCTGGTCGTCGCCCAGCCGGTCCTGGTGCGCAGCCTGAACGTCGAGCAGGTCCTCCTGGTCTCCGTCGCCACCGTCCTGGTGCTGGGGATCCTGCTGCACGGGCCCGACCGCGGCGGGCTGCGGCGCGCCGCTGCGTCCGGGATCGCCTTCGGCGTGGCCTCGGCCTTCACCCAGACCGCGGCCGAGCATCTCGGCGGCCCGCTCTCCACCGCCTTCCTCCTGCCCGCGGCGCTGGTCGTGCCGTTGATGATCTCGGGTCTGGTGCTGGCGCAGAGCGCCTACACCGGCGGGCTCGGCGCCCCTCTCGCGGTCCAGAACCTCGTCAACCCGGCCGCCGCGGCGATCATCGGGCTGTTCCTGCTCGGCGAGCACTTCCGCGGCGGGCCGCTCGGCCTGTCGGTGGGGATGATCGCCGCCGCCGGAGCGGCCCGGGGCGTGGTCCTGCTGACCCGCCGCGCCGCGCACGACGTCCCGGACGATCTCCAGGGAGACCTACCGGAGGACCTACCGGAGGACCTACCGGCGGCGGCCGGGCGGGCCGAGGTGTGCCTCCGGGCCTGACGGGTAGGGCTCCCGAAGATCGTTTTCCGGGGGGCGGATCTACTTGCGCTGGACCACCATCGTGCCTGCCGTGGCCATGGCCGCACTCGTGCTGACCTTCGGCCGCGAGATCAACGGCGTCCTGGTCGTCGTCGACGCGCTCATCCTGGCGGCGGCCGTGCTGGCCGCCGTCCACCACGCCGAGGTCATCGCCCACAAGGTCGGCGAGCCCTTCGGCTCGCTGGTCCTGGCCGTGGCCGTGACGGTCATCGAGGTGGCACTGATCATCAGCGTGATGATCTCCAGTGGGCCGAAGGGCGCGACCCTCGCCCGCGACACGGCGTTCTCGGCGATGATGATCTGCTGTACGGGGATCGTCGGCGCCTGCCTCCTGACGACCGCGCTCCGGCACCGGACCGCAGTGTTCAACGCCGAGGGCACCGGCGGGATGCTCGCCACCGTCGCGGCGCTGGTCACCCTGACCATGGTCCTGCCGACCCTCACCACGAGCGCGCACGGCCCGAAGTTCTCCGGCGCCCAGCTCGCCTTCGCCGCGGTCGCCTCCCTCACCCTCTACGGGCTGTTCGTCCTCACCCAGACGGTCCGCCACCGCGACTACTTCCTGCCCGTCACCGACGACGGCGGCATCGTCGAGGACGACCACGCCGAACCGCCCTCCGCGAAGGAGACCAAGACCAGCCTCCTGCTGCTGCTGATCTCCCTGGTCTCCGTGGTCGGCCTGGCCAAGGTCGAGTCACCGGTCATCGAGCGCGGCGTCCAGAACGCCGGACTCCCCCACGCCGTCGTCGGCGTCGTGATCGCCCTGCTCGTCCTGCTGCCCGAGACCCTCGCGGCCGTCCGCGCCGCCCGCCGCGACCGCACCCAGACCGCCCTCAACCTGGCCCTCGGCTCCGCCACCGCCAGCATCGGCCTGACCATCCCGGCCATCGCCCTGGCCTCGATCTGGGTGAAGGGCCCACTGGAACTGGGCCTCGGCCCCACCCAGATCGCCCTGCTCGTCCTGACCGTCGTCGTCTCCGCTCTCACGATCGTCCCGGGCCGCGCCACCCTCCTCCAGGGCGGCCTCCACCTCGTCATCTTCGCCGCCTTCATCTTCCTCACCATCAGCCCCTGAACCACCCGCCCGGACCGTCCGAGCCCGCCCAGAATCCCGTCCAGCAACAGCCCACCCGGCCATCACCGGCCTCCGGCTCTCCAAGCCCAGGAGCCGACCGGACCGGCTCCAGCGAAGATCTCCTCGGCTCCGGGCGCGCCTTCCCAAACGGGTCCATCGACCGCCCCGACCTCTGCCTCCCTTGGGCCCCTGATACTGCCTCGGCTCAACTCCTCCTCTCCTCTGGAGCGGAGACCACGGACTCCAGCCCAGCCACCGTGACCGGCTTCTCCTGCTCATGCTCCAGCCGCGATTCGTACTCTCTCACCACCCGAAACCGCAGACCGGCTCCACCAGTTGCGCCGAGGCCGGTCACCTTCGCGCCGCCTGCGCTGGAGTCCCGCCGCGGCCACCGCTGCCCCCACCTACTTGGCCGCTCGCCCATGGTCATGACGTCAGAACGGCCGAGAGCTCGGCGATCCTCACGGCGTCATGGCCCCGGAGCAGGGAGCGCAGGTTCCCGCAAGCGCGATCGTGCTCCGCTCCATCAGGCGGACCGCTTTGCGAGACAGCACCCAGTCGACGTCGGAGGTGGCCTCCGCGAGCAGCCGCAGCCCCGTCTCGCCATCGTGCGGGCCGTGCAGCTTGGGCTGGAGCGCGGGCCGGCGGGCGGCCATCTCGGCGACGAGGATGAGATCGATCGCTTGGGCACGGCTCAGGCCGGTACCGCCCTGGACCGTCATCCGAGCGAGGACCCGCAGATAGAACTGCCAAGCGGTAAGGAGACGTTTCACCTCACGGACCGGCCGGATGCCCGCAGGCCTGGATCGGACACCTCAAGCCGGGATGCTTCGGTGTGACGTGGAGTGTCGGAGGCTTGGACGACGAGCCGCTGTCCGGCGACCGCCGGGCATCGCCGCCCTGCTCTGAACAGGAGTCTCGATGAGCCGTTCCGTCCCGTTCGTTCTGACCATCTCTGCCCTTCTGGCCGCTTGGTCGTGAGGGATTCGTCGTCGATGGTGAAGTGGACGGTCTCGCCCGGTGTGATCGAGTCCTCGGGACCGATCGGTCGTTGACCCGGCGCCGTCCTGTTGGGTGACGCTGTGGGGTTCTGCCGGGCTTCGGAATTCTTGGGTGGGGCGGCCGGGACTCGCAGGTCCCGGCCGCTGGCGTGCTGGGTGGGACGGTCGATCTGCTGGGGTTGGTCAGCAGGTGGCGAGGATGATCGAGATGACGTGGCAGGTCTTGGTGGCGGTGTCGTTGGCGGAGTTGGGATCGGCGGGGGCGCTGGTGGTGCGGACGCCGGTGACGGTCACGGGGCCGAGGGAGAGCAGGTTGAGGGGGATTCGGAAGGTTTTGTCGACGTTGGCCGCGTTGGCGATGGCACCGTATACGCAGGTGAGAGTGGGTGCGGTGAAGGTGCAGCCGGTCGAGAGGTTGGTGGCGGCGGCGCCTGCCGGGAGGGTGGCGGTGAGGGTGGCCGAGGTGACGGGGTCGGGGCCGGTGTTGTGGGCGGTGAGGGTGTAGCGCAGGTAGGGCACGAGGATGCCGAGGTGGGGCTGGGCGGTCAGGTCCACGTCGATGTCGGCTTTGGGCGGGGCGAGGTAGGTGTACTGGCCGGCTGCGCTGGTGGCGCTGGTGCCGGCCTGGGTGGTGACGGTGACGTCGACGGTGCCCGCTGCGTGGGCCGGGGCGGTCGCGGTGACGGTGGTGGCGTTGACGACGGTCACACCGGTGGCGGGGGTGCCGCCGAACTTCACTGCTGTGGTGCTGTAGAGGTGGCTGCCGGTGATGGTGACGGAGGTACCGCCCGCGGCGGGGCCGCTGCCGGGGGTCACGCCGGTGACGATGGGCTTGGCGGGTGAGACGTCGACACCGTAGGGGGTGTTGCCGACACCGATGGTGGCGGTGACGGCGTTGGTGGTCAGGTCGATGACCGAGACGGTGCTGTTGCCGCTGTTGGTGACGTAGGCGGTGCCGTCAGCGGGGTTGACGCGGATGCCCGCCGGTGCGGTTCCGACCGGGATGGTGGCGGTGACGGTGCTGGTGGCGGTATCGATGACGCCGACGGTGTTGGTGGTGGCGCCGGCCGCGTAGAGGCGGGTGCCGTCGGGGCTGATCGACAGGTCCTGCGGGCGGGTGAAGGGAATGGTGCCGGTGATCGTACTGGTCGCGAGGTCGATGACGGAGATGTTGTTGCTGTTGTAGTTGGCGGTGTAGGCGTACGCGCCGTCAGGGCTGATCACCACGCCGGCCGGGGTCTGGGCGCTGGGGTCAGTGATGGTGGCGGTGACGGTGTTGGTAGCGGTGTCGATGACCGTGACCGCGCTTCCGACGAAACCCGCCACGACCGCCTTGCCGCCGTCGGGGGTGACCGCAATGTCGAAGGGCTGGCCGGTGATACCGATGGTGGCCGTGACCGCACGGGTGGCGGTGTCGATGACGCGGACGCCCTGGGCTCCTCCGCCGAGACTGACGCCGACGTAGACGTGCGCGCCGTCCGGGTTGAACGCCACGGGGTTGGGGTTGGAGGAGACCGGGATGGTCGCCGCCACGGTGTTCGTGGTGGCGTCGATCACCGAGACGCTGTTGGCGCCCTGGTTGGTGACGTAGACCTCGTTCCCGTCGGGGGCGACGGAGACTCCGCCGGGGAACGAGCCGACCGGGACGGTCGCGGTCACCGTTCCAGTCGTGGCGTCGATGACCGAAACGGAGTTGCCTCGCAGGTTCGTGACATAGGCAGTGGCGCCGGGCGCCGCCGCGTGCGCGGGCCCGGAAGGCGCCGCCAGCCCGGCGGTGGCCAGGGCGAACGCGACGGTCAGGGAGGTGAGCCGCTTGCGCGCTCTCTGGCGGGGACGTGCGATGGGGGTCAAGGGGAGGACTCCTCTCGGCTTCCGCGCCGCCGCCGGCGGGCACCGAACGGGGCCCTGGAACCGTCGGCGATGCGGTCGATTCCGGACGTGCGAGCCCGCCAGCGCGGAAGCGGATCTCCCCCAAGGCGAACGCCGACAGCTTGCCGAATGGTCACGGGGAGCAGTCATGCGTATGCCCTGAGTCGCCTTCGGGAAGAATCACACGCGGCCCCGAAGGCCACAAGAAGTTAGGGGTCGTAACTTTGTGCGACTTCGGTTGTTGGGTCGATTTCAGCCCGGCCGTTATTGCGGAGCCCTTCGGGACGTGTCGGGCGGCCCGCCTCCCACCGCCTCGACCCTTCTGGAATCCCTGAGCGCCGCCCGCGTTCGACTCGACCGGAACGGCCGGGCCGGCTCGGAGCCTTCGGCTGCGGGCGGCATGTCGGCACGCACACCACATCGCTCGGACGATCCGCAGGATAGTTCCCCTTTGGGATTCTCTGCTTTATGTAACGGTTTTATCGCCACATATCGGCCATTCGTGCTCTCGGGTGCCTCCAGGATGGCGCTCCCCAAGGGGGGAGCGGTCGGGCGTTCCAGGACCGGAACCGCGACGACCCTGACCGCCGCAGAACTCACCCAGACTTGGCCCACGCCACAAGCGGTGATCAGGCTGTTCTTCGGCTATCTGCGAGATCGGGGGCTGGTCATGGGGCTGCCGTTTCGGCTCGCGGGCCGGCGGGGTCGATCAGCTCCTGAGCCATCGTCATCGCACGCCGTCCGGCAGCGCCACATCGGGTCCGCTGCGCCGATCGGAGTCTGAACACATGAACTCGCGAGGGAAGATCAGAGGTCTCACTTGGGGAGAGGACAGCTTGTGAGGTCCTCGGTCGCCTCGAGGAAGGCCCGTCGGCCTTCGCGGCCGGCCTCGCTGATGGCGTGGGCGAACAAGACGCAGCCACCGGTGGCTTGCGGCTCGTCCAGATCGGTCTCGATGTCGCCACGTGCCTGCATGACGGCTCCGTGAACGGTCAGGTCGTCCTCGTAGGCCAGGTGCAGCACGTAGTCCCAGAAGCGAGCGGTCTCCTACTCAAGGACGTAGCGGGCAAGAGCAGCCCCATCCAGGGAGCCCTTGAACAGGGAGGCAGTGATGCTACTCGCGGCCTCGGGGACGGCAGCCGTCGCCTCGTCGGCGCGTCTCCGAACCTGCGCCTCCACGCCTCGATCGGCCCCAGCTCCGCCTCGATCCGGTCCGCGGCGTCCTTCACCTGCTGGTAGTCGGACACGTCGACCTGGTAGGCCCGTCCCTCCACCTCCTCGGCGACGGCCTTCAGCCCGGCGTCCCCCCGGGCGATCAGCGCGACCAGCGCGCCGTGCGCGGCCGGTTCCCGGGCGGTCGCCCGCCCGACCCCGCCGCTGGCCCCCGTGACCACGACGACCTTCCCGTACAGCGATCCCGGCGTTCCGAACATGGCGCTCCCCTCTCCTCGCAGGAAGAGGGGAGTGCCCCGGGGCCCGGGCTCGAACTACGGCCGGACCGAACGGCAGGACTGCGGGGCGCTGACCGGGTTGCAGCGGGCGGTGACGAAGCCCGGCAGGGCGGTGTAGTAGCCGGTGGCGAAGCGGGCGGCCAGGCCGGGGACCGGGTAGTCGGTGCTGACCCACTGGGCGCCGCCGGCCAGGGCCGCGTCGCGCATGGTGGTGTCGCCCGTCCTGGCCTGGACGGTGTCGGCGTCGGCGCGGGTGCGGACCAGGTAGCCCTTCTCGACGAGGGCGGCGATGCCGGAGTTCGGGTCGTTGCGCTGGACGAACGCGGCGTCGTCCTGGCCGGGGGTGCCGGCGGTGAAGACGAGGCGGCCCTCCAGGCTCGGGTTGCCCTCGAGGTAGGCGGCGCGCTGGGTCTGGTTGCCGTCCATCAGGAACATGACCTTGCCGCGGACGGAGTCCAGGAGGGGCCAGCCGTCGGTCAGCACCGACTGCTCCAGGCTCTTGCCGGGGCTCCTGACGTCGTCGGGGGCCAGGATGTCGCCCCGCGCGAAGACCGAGAGGATCTCCTGTTCGGCGTCGAGCAGGCGGGCGCGGGTCCAGGTGGTCAGCGGGACGGGCGGGATGCCCTTGACCGGGATGTCGAGGGTGTCCTTGAACTCCAGCAGGATCGCGATCGGGATATGCGAGGGGTTGGCGTCCGACCACTTCTTCACGGCCCGGAGGCAGGCCGTCAGCGACACGCAGGTGCTGTGGTAGTCGAGGCCCGCGATGTGCAGGACCTTGGTGCCCGGCTCGTTCATCGCCGGGTCGTAGTCGGGCTTCTGGCCGGTGATCAGCCGGATCGGCGGCCTGGCGTACTGGCCGCCCTTCGGATCGGCGTACAGGTCCAGCTCGATCTGCCGGACGTGCTGCCCCGCGAACTGCTGGTCGAGCGGCGGATGGCTGTACTGGAGCCCCTGGGTGACCGAGCCGCCGACCACCGAGACGGGACCGAACTCATTCGGCGGAAGCTCGACGTGGTAGCTGTTGTGCGATCCCACGACCTGGATCTGGTTGAGGCGCAACGCCGGGGCGTCGGCCTGGCTGCGGAGGGCTGGAGCGGCGGCGAGTGCTGCGAGCGCGGTGAACGCGACGACGGCACGCCTCGAGGGGTGGGGGGCCATGGACGCGAATGAAGCCCAGTCTCCCCCTCCGCGTCAAGGGTCCCAGCGGAAACGGCCGTCAGAAGTCGCCCTCGGCCACCTGGAGGACGGTGAGGCCGAGGGCGCGCCAGGCCTCGACGACCTGGTCACGGTCGTCGAGGACGCAGACCACGTCATAGGCGTCCCGGACGTGGGCGTCGAACAGCTCGATCTTGACGACGGCGTCCTTGCGCGAATCCCCCGTCGGGCGCATGAACAGGCCCTCGAACGGCACCCCGACGTGCAGCGCCAGCCAGGCCGCGGTCTCGTCGTGGCACTCCGCCGGACGGCCGGACAGGAACACGATCCTGTTCCCGGCCGCGTGCATCGCCCGGACGACCTCGATCACCGGTGTGTTCGGCAGGTCCTGGTGGACCCGGCTGCTGTCGTAGGGGCTCCGGCCGGAGATGAGCGCGGTGGTGCCGTCGATGTCGACGAGGACGGCCCTGGGCGTCCCCTGCTTCGCCTCGTAGGGCACGACCGGCTTGCCGATGTCCTCCGGGAGCGGCAGCGGGTGCTTCCGGCCGGCCAGGAACCGCAGGTGCAGGTCCTTGATCCGGTCGGCCCCGACCGGGTGCTCCCGGGCGGCGTCCCGCTCGACACAGGTCTCGAGCGGGACGCCGGTGAAGTCGTGCACCTCGAAGCCCGCCCCTGCGGCGTGCGCCAGCCTGGCCAGGTCGCGGGCCATCTTCTGGGGCAGGTTGGTGTCGTCGCTGACCACGTCATAGCCGTCGCGGAGCAGCCGGGTGATCGCCGCGTCGCGTGCGGCGATCACCCGCTGCTCGGTCAGGCCCTTGACGTGCACGCCGTCGTCGAGCATCTTGCGCAGGTCGTCACGGTTGATCCGGACGCGGTGCGCCCGGTCCTCGGCCGTCCAGGCCCTGGCCCAGGTGGACTTGCCGGACGCGGGAAGGCCTCGGGTGATGTGCAGCGTTGCCATCAGGCGGTGTCCTCGGAGACGTTGACGGGCCGGAGATCCCCGGCGGGCTTGAGCGAGTGCCACATCTTGGCCGAGGCGTCCTTCCCGTCGAGCGCCAGGAACAGCCACCCCCGGTTGGCCGACCGCCCCGCGACCGCCGCGTACTCCTTGCGCCCCCAGCCGTCCGGGAGCCCCGAAACGATCCTCGCATGCTCCTCCGCGACCCGCGCGACGAGCTGATCCCGCTGTGCGAACAGCTCCTTCGCCAGACCCTGGACCCACCCGTGGAACTCGTCGGGCAGCCCCTCGCAGATCCCCTGCACCGAGTCCCCCGCCCCGAGCCGCTCCCACACCCCTCGCGCGTTCAAGCCAGTGATCACCCGGTGGAGGGCCACGTAGTCCTCCTGCTTGACCTTGATCATCAGATCGGCCTTGTCGGGGAACCTGATGACAAGGCCTTCTGCCCCGCGACGGGGTTCCGCGGCCAGGACCTCGGCCAGAGTTCGGTACGCGAACGTCTCGGATCGAGGGCCCCGATAGCTCAGATCGGCGGGTGCGATGACCTTTCCCGTCAGCTTCTCTACGCCGCCGAGCAGAACCAGGTCGTCGAGGTCCCCGTAGTCGCAGACGATCCGATTCTGCGGAAAAATGATCTCGAACAACCAGGTCACACCGTCGTTGACCTCGGAACCGGCCGCATAACGGTCGCGCCAGACCTTCGAAGCGTGGGCCGACTGCTCCGAACCGAAGCTCCCCCTCGTGGCGATGGCGTGGCCGTCCGGCGTCGGATAGAGGATCCCGAGACTGTTGTGGACGAGGACACCGCGGGCCAGATAGTTCTCGGTCGTGGTCGAGACGTCGTAGCCGACACGGCCGTGAGGAAAGTTCTGTTTGGTGACCTCTACTCGCTCGACCGAGAGCACCTCCGTCTCCTCCGCCCGGCTGAGCTCACGTCCCACCGGCATTTCCCGGTAGGGCACGTCTTGGTGCCGTTCAGGGAGCTTGTAACGCATGGTGGGGTGGACATGCGGCGCGATCGCCGCCCACAGCCGTTCGATCTGCTGTCTGCGCCCGGAGTTGATGACCAGTGTGTGCCCCCGGCCCCCGTCATCGACGGTGTGCCAGGAGATGCCGTAAAGCTCGGCCAGGCGATCACCCAGTCTGGCGATCTCCTCGAGGGTGAAAGAATGTGTGGCGAAGCTGATCCGATCGGCTTGCGCCTTGAACCGCTGCCGGTAGCCGTCGTCCATGAGCCATTTCGCAACGGCGAAATCATCGAGCCATGAAAGATCGGCGGGAACTCTCTTCACGCCGTCGGGGTACCACTCCCTGCGGAGGTCGCCGAAGTCGGTGTACTCCTTCGTCCCCACCCACATGATCCGGCTCCCGTAACCCGAGACAGTGTCCGCCCGCACGGAAACGCAGTCGCCCATGGCCTTCCGGAGCGCCTCGACATAGTCGCCCTGACGGGCCGAATGGCCCTCCTGGTACTTTGCCTGGTCCGGCTTCGTCGCCGATCGCATGACACAGCCGTCGCCGAGCAGTGACGCCCTGACGAGGTTGTACACCTCCGCGCTCGGCTGCCAGGCCTGCCGGACCATCCGGTCACCCGGCCGGACATCGCAGGCCGGGACGTAGGCGCCGTTCACGTAGAGATGGTGGTTGACGGTGACCCTGAGAACATTGGCGTGGCCTCCGGCACCGCTCCTCCGCGAGACCGGGCAGCCGACCGTCACATCCAGCCAGTGGTCTTTCGTGCCGTTGTAGTGCCAGTCCGTAACGGTCGCCGGGACCAATTCGCCTGCTTCGTCCATCCCGACCAGCGTCACAGGCAGCTTGTTCCTGACGACCTCACCGATGGTGATCGTCCCTCCGCCCCAGAGATTGAGCGTGGTGGATCCGACGAAGCAGCCGTCCATCTTGTCCGTGACCACGACCCTCGCATCAAGATCGAATTGGCTGGCCTCGTGCTCGGAGTAGTTGAAGAACTTCGGGAACGGGCGTGCGACGACGTAGTCATCCGCGTCAATGACCAATCCGCGGCATGCCCGGGTCACGGCGGTCCAGGCACGTTCATACTGCGTCTTCTCCGTGTAGTTCAGAATGCGCAGCGGCAGGTGGGGATGGGCCTGCACCCTGACGTAACCGGCCTCGATCGCCTCGGCCAGCTCTCGTCGGTCCATCAGTTCGCTGAGGTGAAGCCGCATCCGTTCCCCCTGACTCGAATCTCAAGATTGTGTCGGATCGCGCCCAGTTCGTCTCCCGGTTATAGGGCCCCGCCCAGGAAGGTGAGGACGTCGGGGAGGACGCGGCGCCAATAGCCGATGGAGTGCAGGCCGGGGGTGAAGGAGGTGTGCTCGGCTCCGGAGAGGGCCCGGGCCGGCTTGTAGAAGGGGTCGTCCGTGCCGCACCAGACGCCCAGATGGCCGGCCACGGGGCCGGCGGCGTTGAGCGGTTCGTGGGCGGCCCAGTCGGCCTGGTCGGCGTAGGCCCCCACCGTGGTGGAGTCCTTCCAGGTCGGGAACAGTGCGGGGCTCACGGCGGCGACCCCCTTGAGGGTCCCTCCGCGCAGGCGCGCGTACTGGAGGGCTCCGGAGCCGCCCATCGAGATGCCGAGGGCGAGGCTCGGCGGGGCCAGGCCCATCCTGGACAGCCAGGCGGGAAGCTCCTTCACCAGCATCAGCTGGGGGTCGTCGCCCTGGTGGAGCTCGTGCCAGTAGGAGTCGCGGCCACCGTCGACGGCCACGACCGCGAACGGCGGGACGCCCGCGGCGAACGCGGCGCCCAGGAACCGGGGCAGGCCGAGGTCGAGCCAGTAACCGGCCTCCGCGCTGCCGCCGTGCAGGGCCACGCAGACGTTCTTGGCCCCCGGAGGAGCCATGGCGATCATCGAGATCTCGGTGCCGCGGGCCTTCGAGAAGCGCCGGACGGTGCGGGTCGGCACCGGTTCGGCGTTCGGGACGACCCCGTCCTCGCCGGTCAGCCCCAGAGCCCGGCGGAACCGGGCGCGGCCGGGCAGCAGTCCGGAGTCGACCGCGAAGTAGCCGCCCCCGACCACTCCTGCCGCGCCCGCCGCCCCGACCACCCCGCCGAGCAGCACCGCACGCCGTGAAACCGCCATGTATCCCCCAAAAGATCATCGGAAGAATACCGGCTCATCACCCTCGATTCACTGATTTGTCCTCAATGTGAGACAACGCTCGCTCCAGCCCCGTGGCCTCGCCGACAAGCCTGCTGGAGCCGCCCCTGCTGGTCACGCTGCGGAGCCCGGGAACGGAGTCGGTGACCGCGTGGAGCTCGGCGTTGAGGGTCGCTGCGGCGACGAACTCGGGCAGCCCGGCCCGGGGACGCTCCCCGATGACCGGCAGCAGGGCGGGGAGCGCGGCCCGGAACATCGGCCAGAGGTCGGCGCCGCCCCTGATCGCCTCGGACGCCGACCGGGCGAGCCGGTTGAGCTTGATCTCCTCGACGGCGTCGGCCAGCGCCTCTCCCAGGACGGCGGCGGAAGGGGAGCCGTGGGCTGCGGCCGCCAGCAGCCCGCGGACCCCCGCGGCGCGGTCGTCGGGCCGCTCTCCCGCCAGGGCGAGCAGCAGCACGGTGGCGGTGGCCTTGCCCGCGGGGGCTCCGGCGTCCGTCAGCGCCTCGACGGTCGGGGCGAAGGTGGCCGCCTTGCGGTCGGCCCAGGCCAGCAGGTGGGCGGCGACCAGGTCGGGGTGGGAGGGCAGGATGGGCGGCCACCAGCCGGTGCCGCCGGGGAAGGACGGGCCGCGCGGTTCCCGGTAGGCGATCTCGCCGAGGGCTGAGCCGGTGACGGAGGCGGTGTCCCAGCGTGCCGCCAGGCCGGGCCAGCCGATGGTGACCACCGGTTCGGGCGGGCCCTCGCTGAGTACCGCGTGCAGCCGTCTTCCCGCGGCCGAGCGGAGCGCCCGGGTGGCGGGGGTCGGGCCAGCGGAGCGCGGCAGCCGCAGCAGTGCCTGCTCCAGGTCGAGCGGGCCGGGTTCCACGCCTTCGCGTTCGAAGATGCCGAGCCGCCCGGTGAGGACGTCCGGGTCGACGTGCCCGGTGGAGTGGGTGGGGGTGGCGAGCAGGATCGGCTGCTCTCCCAGCCGCCGGGCCGCCTCGTCGAACCGCCCGGAGACCACCAGCTCGGGGACCGGACGGTCGCGGTCGCCGAGGAGGCGGCGTTCGGGCGGCAGTGACAGCCGGGCCCAGTGCGGCCGGGCCGAGGGCTGGATGAGCGATCGCAGGACGGCGTTGGTCCCCCGGACGTACTCGCGGGCGCCGGTCAGGATCCAGGGCCTGGCCGCCCGGACGATCACCTCCAGCCGCTCGGCGGCGTCGGGGCCGTGGGTGACGAGCCCGGCCAGCAGCCGTTCGCCCTCGGCCCAGCCGCGATCGGGCGTGGCCAGCCGTTCGGCGACCGCGTCGGCCAGTTCGGCGGCCGAGCGGATCGGGTCGTCCAGCTCGGTGACGGCGGGCGGGCGGGGACGTGGCGGCGGGACGGCCCCGCTCCTTCCGGGCGTCAGGCCGAGGAGCCGCCGCAGGCCCGAGGGCAGCCCGGTGGCGGCCTCGGCGACGTCCGCGGGATCGTCGAGGTGGGCCGCCGCCAGCCGCACCGCCCGTTCCCTGAGATCGAGGTCCTCGTGGCCGAAGCCGGTGACGGCCGCCCGCACCGCGGCGGCCGATCGCGCGGGGGTGTGGGCGGAGCGCTCCATCCATGCCAGGGTGTCGCGGACGAGCCGTTTCTCCCTCCGGTCCATCAGGCTCTCGGCGGCCTCCGCGAATTCCTCGTCGGACAGTGGTGACCACGCGTCTGCGAGCCTGATCTGCCGGAACGCCAGGTCCGCGACGGGCGCGGGTCCCGAGGCGAGCATGCCCAGGTAGTCGCCCAGCCGGGCGGAGCGTTCCCGCTCGTCCGGGTCCATCGCCTCGTGCAGGCGAACGAACCAGCGCAGTTCGGCCGGGGTGCCGCCGCGCAGGAGGCGGCCCATGAGCCCGTCGAGGACGGCGCCGCGGTCCGGATGCCGGGTGAAGGCGCGCAGCCAGCCGGACCGCTCCTCCGGTTCGCGGTCCAGCAGGACTCCGAGGCCGTCGATCTCGAAGACCCTGAGGGCGAGCTCGGAGAACCACGGATCGTCCTCCGCCCGGCCCTCGGCTCCTCTTCTGGCCGAGACCCAGCCCGCGGTGAACGCCTTCTCCGCCGGGGTCCGTGCTCCGCCCGGCCCGATGAGGCCGGCGGCGAGTCCCCAGTCGGCGCGTCCGTCCCGGCCGCGGAGCTGCTCGGCCAGGCCGAGCCGGGCCGCCAGCCTGCCGCCGAGCTCCATCCGCCAGGCCGGGGGCCGTCCCGCGACGGCCTCCAGGACGTCGGCCGCCGAGTCGGCCGCGGGATCGCGCAGGTCGCGGCGCATCAGCCAGGTGGCGGCCGCGGCCGGGCTCTCGAGGCAGCCCGCGCCCGCGGCCAGCACGGCCGTCCGCCGGGACTCGCGCAGTGGTTCGGGGAGGTTGCGCCAGTAGCGGGGCAGTTCGCCCGCCACGCGCAGGCGGCCGTCCTCCGGCAGGGCGCGCACCAGGGGGGCGACGCTCTCGCCGCGCCCCGCGTCGATCGCGGAGCGGACGGCGGCCCAGGGGTCGCCGATGACAGTCATGCTTCGTGCTCCCGGGGGGTGAGGGGGCCGAGCCGAGACTGATGTTCTACCGTCTCGCCTTAATCCCCGGGGAGCACTCGGGAAACACTGGGGACAGTCACCGACATTTACGCAATATCCAGTAGTATCGGCTGACCTTCAGACCCTCCCCTGAGGGACGTCGACCCCCAATTCGCGGGAGGAACTCCCTGTTATGCGCGTTCCGGTGACCGGACTGCTTCTCGGTTGTGGCCTGCTAGCGACGCTCCCGTTCGGCGGGGCGGCGGCCGAACCGGCGGCGAGCACCCTGGTGGTGCACACGACGGTCACGACGGCGACACCGCGCAGCGGGATGAACGTGCAGGCCCAGGTCTGGGTGGCCGCGACCGGCGACGCCGCCACGAACGCGACGCTCTCCTTCTCCGCCGATCCCAAGACCGGTGTCTCGATCAGCGCGCTGTGCACCCGCTCGCCGCAGGGCTACTGCAAGCTCGGCGACGTGGACTCCGGCGGCGCGACGGTCCCGTTCACCATCAAGCTGAAGGCCAGGACCTCCCCGGTCACGGTGACGCTCGGCGTCTGGACGAGGGCCGAGAACGTGAAGGCCGCCTGGGAGTACAAGAAGATCAAGTTCCGGGCGGCGGCCCCGGTGAGCCCGAAGCCGAGCTCGACGCCCTCCAGCACCACACCGTCGTCCCCGCCGTCCACCCCGCCCTCGACGACCACGACGACCCCGCCGGTCAGTTCCTTCACCCCGGTCGTCCCGCCGACGGACCCGATGCTGCCGACGGTCCCCACCACCACGAACGGGGTCACGGTCGCGCCGACCACCTCGATCACCCCGGGAGCGGGCGGCCTGCTGACGACGGCTCCGAGCGACGTCACGACCTACCAGCCGCCGGGCGGCGAGAGCACCCCGCCGGACACCTCGCTGACGGGCAGCCAGGACGAGGTCCCCGCCGCGCTGGCCCTCGGCCAGAGCCTCTGGCTGGGCGCCCTGCTCGCCGCCTGCGCGCTCGCCGCGGTCCTGGTCTTCCGGCGCGGCCAGCGGGTCCGCCGCCGCCCCGACGACGGCAAGCACCGGCCGAAGCCCGTCCTGACCGGGACGGTCCTCACCCCGACCCCCTGGCCCGAGGACGCCCCCACCGTCCAGGAGCCCGCACAGGGCCCCGCCTGGGGCGAATCCGAGAAACTGGACGACTGAGCGCGTCCCGGGTCAGCTTTCGGTGAGGTCGAAGGTGACGGTGACCTCGTCGGCGAGTTTCAAGGCGCCGAAGAAGGCGGAGAACGGCTTGATGCCGTGGTCGGACTGGCGGATGACGACGTCGCCCCTGGCGTGGCCGTCCTCGACGGCCGCCGTGACGCGCAGCGGCCGGGTGACGCCCCTGACGGTCAGTTCGCCGACGGCCTCGGTGCCGCCCTCGACTCCGATGCCGCCCTCGACCGCGGCCCGGAAGGTGATGGTGGGGTGGCGGGCGACGTCGAGGATCTTGCGGAGGTTCTTCCCGATCTCCCGCCGGTCGGAGTCCGTGAGCGGCAGGACCCCGCCCGTCCCTTCGACGACCTCCAGGGAGGCGGCCTCGACCGTCACCTCCACGCCGTCCGCCGTGCGGGTGACGTTCCAGCGGGCGGGCTCGAGCAGGAGGTCGTGGCCGACCTTCCGGCCGAGGCCCGCGCGTGCCGTGCTGACCTGGAGTCTTCCGTCGATCATGTGCCCAGGTTAGCCCGCAGGGTGCGGAAGTCCTTCGGGCGGTTGAAGCAGACGGCGCCGGTGAGGACGCCGTCGCTGATGAAGGAGACCGAGGCGTCGAGCTCCGAGGGGTCTCCGTCGATCTTCTGCTCGCCCTCGAGCGCTCCGCAGATCTGCAGGGTCAGGCCGTACTGGTCGGACCAGCACCAGGGGGCCGCGGTGTGCGGGAGCGCGGCGCCGAGCATGTTCCGGGCGGCCGTGACGCCCTGCGCCTGGGCGTCGGACCAGTGTTCGCGCCGTCCCGACGGGGTCCTGGCGGCGTCGCCCGCCGCGTAGACCGCCGGATCGGAGGTGGCCAGCCGGGCGTCCACGACGATCCCGTCGGCGACCGCGAGGCCGGCGCGCTCGGCGAGCCCTGTCTCGGGCTCCGTCCCGATCGCCGCGAGCACGTGCGTGCCCGGTGCCGCGCCGGTGAAGGCCCGGCCGGTGTGGAGTTCCACGCCGTGCTCGCGGTGCAGCCGCTCGATCGGCTCGGCGAGCGGTCCCGGCAGGATGCGGCCGAGGACCCGGGGGGCCGCCTCGACGACCGTGACGTCCGCGCCGAGGCCCCGGGCGGTCGCCGCGACCTCCAGCCCGACGAGGCCGCCGCCCACGACGGCCAGCGGACGGCCGTCGTCGAGCGCCGCCCGCAGCGCCAGCGCGTCGCCGAGGGTCCGCAGCGTGGACGCGCCGGGCAGCGTGCGCGGACGTCCCCCGGTGGCCAGCAGCAGCCGGTCGTAGGGCAGTGAGGCGCCGTCGGCGAGCAGGACCCGCCCCTCCCCCGCCGCCACGGCCTCGGTTCCGGTCCGCAGCCCGATCCCCCGCGTCTCCCAGTACTCCGGCGCCTTGATCCGGAGCCGTTCGGCAGGGACGCGCCCGGCCAGCAGGTCCTTCGACAGGGGCGGCCGGCGGTAGGGCTCGGCCGGTTCGGCGCCCACCAGGACGATCGAGCCGGTGAACCCCTCGTCCCTGAGGGTCAGCGCGGCGGTCGTGCCCGCGATCCCGGTGCCGACGATCACGATCCGGCTGGGACGCGACGGGTCAGGCACGGGAGACCTCGACCATCTCGAAGTCGGCCTTGGCGGCGCCGCAGTCGGGGCAGGTCCAGTCGGCGGGCAGGTCGGCCCAGCGGGTGCCGGGCTCGATGCCCTCGTCGGGCCAGCCCTCGGCCTCGTCGTAGCGCAGCCCGCAGACCAGGCACTCCCACAGCTTGTACTCGTCCATGGTCAGGCCCTCTCGAAGTCGATCTTCTCGCGGACCCCGCAGTCGGGGCAGCACCAGTCGTCGGGCACGTCGGCCCAGGGGGTTCCGGCGGGGAAGCCCTCGCGGGGCTCCCCGGTGGTCTCGTCGTAGACGTAGTCGCAGACGGGGCAGCGGTGCCTCACGCGGCCACCCCGTAGCGGGCGTGCCGTCCGGGCTGGAGGTTGGCGCGGGAGACGTCGCCGCCGTAGTGGGCGATGACCCTGCGGTCCATGACCCGGCGCCACAGCGGCGGCACGTACGCCAGGACGATCATCGTCGCGTAGCCGGACGGCAGCTCGGGCGCCTCGTCGAAGTGGCGCAGCGCCTGGTACCTGCGGGTGGGGTTGGCGTGGTGGTCGCTGTGCCGCTGCAGGTGGTAGAGCAGGACGTTCGAGGCGATGTTGTTGCTGTTCCAGCTGTGCTGGGCGGTGCACCGCTCATACCGCCCGGACGCGGTCCGCTGCCGCAGCAGGCCGTAGTGCTCCAGGTAGTTCACGACCTCGAGCAGTGAGAACCCGAACACCGCCTGGATCGCCAGGTACGGCAGGACCGACGGCCCGAAGGCGAGCGTGAGGACGGCGAACAGCGCGGCGCTCATCGCCCAGGCGTTCAGGACGTCGTTGCCGATCCGCCACGGCCCCCTGCCGGAGCGGGCCAGCCGCGCCTTCTCCAGGTGCCAGCCCGACCGCAGGCTCCCCCACACACTGCGCGGCAGGAACCGCCAGAAGGTCTCGCCCAGCCGGGAGCTGGCCGGGTCCTCGGGCGTCGCGACCCGGACGTGGTGGCCCCGGTTGTGCTCGATGTAGAAGTGGCCGTAGCCCGTCTGGGCGAGCGCGATCTTCGACAGCAGGCGCTCCGCGGACTCCTTCTTGTGCCCGAGTTCATGGGCGGTGTTGATGCCGACTCCGCCGACGACGCCGATCGTCAGGGCGAGACCGGTCTTGTCGACGGCCGTGAGCCCGCCGCGCGTCCACAGCCAGCAGGCGAGTGCGAGGCCCGCGTACTGCAGCGGCAGGAAGGCGTAGGTGCACCAGCGGTAGTACTTCTGCCCCTCGAGCCAGGCGAGCACGCGCTCGGGCGGGTTCACCGCGTCGGTGCCGACGAGCTGGTCGAGCAGGGGGAAGATCACGAACAGCAGGATCAGCCCCGACCACCAGAAGACGCCGGCCCCGGTCAGCTCGGCCAGGCCCCAGGCCACGAACGGGAAGGACGGCACGAACAGGCCGAGCAGCCACAGGTACTTCTTCGGATCCACCCACGTGGTCTCCACGACGCCTCCACTGGACATTTTGCCTCTTTAGTGTCCAAAAACTAGACATCGGCTCGCAAACTGTCAATGGCCGCTACAGTGACATACGTGACGGAGTACAGGGAGTCGGTGCGTTCCCTCCTCAAGGAGCGCCTGCTGGACGCGGCCTACGAGCTGGTCACCGGCAACGGATGGGCCGGGCTGCGGATGGCGCACATCGCGACGACGGCGGGGGTCAGCCGGCAGACCGTCTACACCGAGTACGGCACCAAGGACGCGATCGGCCAGGCGCTGGTGATGCGCGAGGTCGAGCGGTTCCTGACCGGCATCGCCCAGCACCTCGACGCCCACCGCGACGATCCGCAGGACGCCTTCGAGGCCGCCGTCGGCTACACCCTGGCAGCCGCCGCCGAGAATCCGCTGCTCAAGAGCATCCTCACCAGCTCCCGCGGCGGCGACGACGATCTCCTCGCCCATCTCACGACCCGCTCCGAACCGCTGATCGACACGGCCAGCGCCATGCTCGAGGCACACACCGGCGAGGCCTGGCCGCAGGTCGCGGCGGCCGACCGGGCTCTCGCGGTCGAGACCGCCGTGCGGCTGTCGGTCAGCCACATCGTCCAGCCGGTCGGGCCGCCGGAGGTCTCCGCGGCCCGGATCGCGCTCGCCGTCATCAGGGTCGCCCGCCTGCCCGAACGATGATCCCCTTGCGCTCGACCACCTCGCAAACCTAGCGTTTGCTTGAGTCAAGGACGAGGAGCCACCGATGACGCAGGCGACCCCGCTGGTCGGGCATGTGAACGAGCAGGACATTCCGTGGGTGTGGGCGGGTGATGTGGGGATCCAGCTGCTGCGGGTCTCCACGGAGGGTTTCGTGGTCCGCAACCGGTTCAAGGCCGGATTCCAGCTGCCGACCCACAAGCACACGGGCCAGGTGAACGCCTACACCTTCAGCGGCACCTGGTGCTACGCCGAGCAGGAGGTCCTGTACACCGCGGGGACCTTCGTGCACGAGCCCGCGTCCTCGACGCACACCCTGACGGCCGTCGAGGACGCGGACGTCCTCTTCATCGTCGAGGGGGCCTTCATCGAGTACGACAAGGAGGGCACGGTCTCCGGGGTCGTCGACGGCGCCTCGATCCTCGAGGCCTACCACCTGCTGTGCGACATGAGCGGCACGCCCCGTCCCGAGGGGATCCTGCAGTGAAGGACTTCCCCTCCGCCTCCTACGGCGCGGGCCATCCCCTGGACCTGTACGCCGGGTTCCGCGGGAAGGGGCTGGTCCGCCACGCCGAGCTGCCGCTGTGGATCGTGTCGCGCCATGCCGACGTGCACCGGATCGTCACCGACCCGGCCGCGTTCCGCAACCGCGACGGCATCCTCATCGAGGAGCTCGGCACGACCTACGAGACGCCGCCGACCCTCATGCACACCGACCCGCCCGACCACACCCGCTACCGGGGCCTGGTCGCGCCCGCGTTCCGGCCGTCGGTGCTGCGCGGCATCGAGGACGACGTCCGCAGCCGGGTCCGGATCCTGCTCGACGCGGGGATCACCGACGCGGTCGCCGACTTCGCGGTCCCGCTGCCCCTCCAGGTGATCTGCCTGCTGCTGGGCATCCCCGAGGACGACTGGCCGAAGTTCCACCGCTGGTCGGACGCGTTCGTGCCCGGCGCGTCCACCCTTCCGGAGGAGGAGCGGAACGCCCTGCGGATGGAGTGCGGCCTGTACCTGGTCGGCCAGGCCCACGCCCGGCGCGCGGAGCCGGGCGGCGACGTCATCTCCCAGCTCGCCACCCTGGAGCTGGACGGTGAACGCCTGACGGACGCCGAGCTGGTGATGTTCCTCATCCAGCTCCTCGTCGCCGGCAACGAGACGACCCGGCACGCGATCTCGGGCGGGATGCTGGCCTTCGCCGACGACCCCGCCCAGTGGGACCTGCTGCGCGAGCGGCCGTCGCTGATGCCGGGGGCGGTGGAGGAGATCCTGCGCTGGACCTCCCCCGTCGTCTACTTCCTGCGGACGGCCTCGGCGGACGTCGAGATCGGCGGGACCAAGGTCGCGGCCGGTGAGAAGCTCATGCTGCTCTACGGCTCCGCCAACCACGACCCCGAGGCGTTCGGCCCCACCGCGGGACGGTTCGACATCACCCGCGACTCTCCCGCCCTCAATCTGGCGTTCGGCTTCGGGCCCCACTTCTGCCTCGGCGCCGCGCTCGCCCGCATGGAGATCAGGATCGTCCTGGAGGAGCTGGCGGCGCGCTGTTCACGGCTGGAGCGGGCGGGCGACCCCGTCTACAACGGCTCACCGGTCGTCGCGGGCCTGAGGTCGGCACCGCTGTCCTTGCTCCCCTGATCGCCGCCCCGCCGGGCACGTGTCGCCAGCACCGAGCCGGTGAGGATCAGCGCGAACGCCGCGAGGATCCCGGCCGTGAGCGGCTCGCCCAGCAGCAGGACCCCGGCCGTCACCGCGACGGCCGGGTTCACGTAGGTGAAGACCAGGGCGCGTGACGGCCCGACCTCGCCGATCAGCGCGAGGAACACCACGAACGCCAGGGCCGTGCAGATCAGCCCCAGCGCGAGGATCGAGGCGATGACCTTGCCGGACGGCATCTCGTCCGGCAGGGTCAACGCCGCGGGGATCAGATAGAAGAGCGCGGCGCTGCCGAGACAGACCGCCGTCAGCGGCATCGTCGGAACGCCCTGAAGCTTGCGGTCGGCGATGATCGGCGCCACCGCGTACCCGGTGGCGGTCAGCAGCACCTCGACGACCGACAGCGCGTCCCCGCCGGTCAGACCCGGAGCCGCCAGCACCGCCACCCCGACGAACCCGAGCCCGAGCCCGGCCCACCGCACCAGGCCCAGCCGCTCGGTCCCACCGGCGATCTTGGCGAACACCACGCTGAGAATCGGCGACGACGCGATGAGCAGCCCGCTCAGCGAGCTCGTCAGCTCCTTCTCCGCATGCGACAGCAGCAACCACGGGATGAAGATCTCCAGCACCGCGAACGCCGCGATCCACCTCCCATGCCCCCTCAGCACGGAGAACCCCTCGCCCCGCACCGCCAGCGGCAACAGCACGATCACCCCGATCGCACAGCGCGCGAACACCAGCAGCGGAGCGGACACCCCCTCCACCGCGACCTTGATGAGCAGATAGGGGATCCCCCAGATCACGCTCATCGCGAGGAACAGCATCATGCCCCGGCGACTCATGGCATCCACCCCGATCAATCCCTGAATGTCAGGGACAAACCTAGCGTGGCTACTTACTTCCGCGTCAGTCCGGAATATCCGCCGTCAGTCCGAAGCCTCGGTGAGGAGGCGGAGGTCGGCGTCGCCCAGATCGAGGTCGGCGAGGGCCAGGAGTGCGGGGAGCTGGTCGAGGCTGCGGGCGCTGGCGAGGGGAGCGGCGACGGTCGGCTGGGCCTTCAGCCAGGCCAGGGCCACGGTGGCGGGCTCGACGCCCCGGTCGGCGGAGATCTTGTCGAGGGCGTCGAGGACCCTCAACGCGGACGGTGAGTCGAGGTACTTGGCCGCTCCGCCTGCCCGGGGGCTGTCGACGGCCGGGCCGGCCGGGCGGTACTTGCCGGTCAGGAAGCCCGCGGCGAGGGCGAAGTAGGGGATCGCGGACAGGCCGTGCTCGACGGCCAGTGCCGCCTTCTCGCCCTCGTAGGTGTCGCGGGAGACGAGGTTGTAGTGGGGCTGGATCGCCACGTACTTGGCCAGGCCCTCGCGGTCGGAGAACTCCAGGGACGCGCGCAGCCGGTCGGCGCTGATGTTCGAGACCGCGATCTGGCGGACCTTGCCCGCCTTCACGAGCGCGTCCAGGGCGGTGATGATCTCCTCGACGGGCGTGTTCTCGTCGTCGAAGTGGGTGTAGTAGAGATCGATCCGGTCGGTTCCGAGCCGCCGCAGCGACTGCTCGGCCGCCGCCTTGATCGTCTCGCCCCTGAGGTTCTTGAACTCCGGGTGCGAGCCGACCTTGGTCGCCACCACGATCTCGTCGCGGTTCCCGCGCGCCGCCATCCAGCGGCCGATCACCTCTTCGGACTCCCCGCCGGTGTGGCCCGGCACCCACGCGGAGTAGGCGTCGGCGGTGTCGACGAAATTGCCGCCGACCTCGGCGAACCGGTCGAGCACGGCGAAGGAGGCGGCCTCGTCGGCCGTCCAGCCGAAGACGTTCCCGCCCAGGTTCAGTGCGGACACATGCAGGTCGGACCGGCCGACGCGTACGAGTTCAAAGGTCACCCTGGAACCAACGCCTCAGCTGATCAAGGCATTCCCGGCGGGATGCGGACCGTCTCGGCCCAGGCGGGCGGCGCCGGAGGATCGGCCCCGATCAGGGCGGCGATCAGCCGGGACGACGCGGGAGCCTCCAGCCACGGTGTGTACCCGTCGGTCAGGACGATGATCACCTGGGGGCGTTCGGGGGCCGCGCGGGCGGCCTCGATGCCGACGCGCATGTCGGTGCCGCCGCCCCCGCCGAGGACGACCTGCTCGGCGGAGACGACCCGGCTGACCGCGTGGACGTCGGCGTCGCAGGCCAGGACCGTCACGCGGTTGCCCCGGACGCCGACCTCGCGCAGGACCCCCGTGATCTCGGCCATCGCGGCGCCGAGATCGTCCTCGCCCATGGACCCCGAGGTGTCGACGACGATCGCGACCCGCGGCAGCGGGCGCCGCAGGCTCGGCAGGACGACACCGCGCAGCGCCGCCGTCCGCCGGGACGGACGCCGGTAGGTGTAGTCGACGGCACCGCCCGCCCAGGCCACGGCCTCCCGGACGGCCCCGGCCAGGACGGTCCGCCAGTCGACCACCGGCTCCATGATCTCCTGGGCCCAGCGCTTCCAGCCGCCGGGCAGGAAGCCGCGGGACCGTTCGTGGGAGCGCATCGCCTCCGCGGTAGTGCGGCGCAGGGCGTCGCCCTCGACGGTCCCGACCCCCTCCGCCGCGCCGGGCAGCTCCCAGGCCCTGGCCTGCCCGTGCGCGCCCGAACCGCAGTCGTGGGCATGCGGGGTGGGCGGGATCCGCGGCAGGTAGGTCTCGAACAGCTCCCCTGCGGGCAGCCCGAAGTCCGCGGGGACGACCCGGCCGGCCGGGAGCGGCAGCCGGTCGGAGAGCAGGTCGTCGTTGATCTCGCAGTCCTGGGCGAGGTTGGTCCGCACCGGGTCGCGCTGGGCGGCCGCCGGGAGCCGGTCCGCCCGGGTGTGGTGGTCGCGCAGCAGATGCGACACCTCATGGATCAGGACGGCCGCCAGCTCGGGCACCGGCGTCCCGGCGACGAACCGGGGCGAGACGTAGCAGCGCCAGTGCCGGTCGACGCCCATCGTCGGAACGTGGTCGGTGCCGATGATGGTCATCGCGTACAGCGCGGAGGCCAGGTAGGGCCGGTCGCCCGCGGCCTTGTAGCGGGCGGCGAGGATCTTCGTGCGGTCGAGGGCGGCGGGCTCCTCGACCGTCACAGGGCACCCGAGAGCGACAGGACGTCCAGGAAGGCGTCGATGCCGGACGGGACCGGCCAGGATTCCTCGCGCAGCACCGCCAGGTCCATCGCCGCGCGGGCCGCCACGTCGGGCACCCCAGCGTCCACGGCCTTGGCCAGGACGACCCAGCCCGCCTCCCACCGCTCCCTGGTGAGATCGGCGGAGACGGCCGCGACGATCGCGGTGAGGAAGGCGAGCTGCCGGTCGCCGCGCTTGGGCAGCGCGAAGGACTCCGGGTGGGCGAGGACCCGGTCGGGGTCGGGCAGGTCCAGGTTCTCCAGGTAGGAGATCAGCTCGATGCCGGGCCCGTCGCCGACCGCCCCGACCAGCGCGGCCGACAGCGCCTCCGCGCTCGAGTCCGCCGCGTAGGAGACGGCCAGCAGCCTCAGCGCCATCTCCCAGGTCCGCGGCGACGGCCACGCCCCGCCGCGCGCCTCGGCGTCGCCCGGAAGCTGGTGGACCAGGCCTGGACGGGCGGTCAGGAACCCCGAGACCGCGCCGCGGGCCTTGGCGACCGCGCCCGGAACCCGGTGCTCCTGGACCCTGGCGACCGGGGCGGCGGGCCAGATCCCGGACATGCCGCGGGCCACCGTGCGCGGATCGTGCGTCCAGTACAGGTGGACGAACCGGTTGGCCAGCGGCGGGCTCAGATGCCATCCGTCGGCGGCGCTGGACGGCGGGTTGGCGGCCGCGACGATCCGCACCCCCTCCGGCAGCGTCAGGCTGCCGACCTGCCGCTCCAGCACGACCCGCAGCAGCGCGGCCTGGACGGCGGGCGGCGCCGACGACAGCTCGTCGAAGAAGAGGATCCCCCGGCCGGTGGCGGCGAGCCTGACGGCCCAGTCCGGCGGGGCCATCGGCACGCCCTGGGTCGCCGGATCGTCACCGATGATCGGCAGCCCGGCGAAGTCCGACGGCTCGTGCACGCTGGCGATCACGGTCTCGAGCGGCAGGTCGAGCCCGGCCGCGAGCTGCCGCATCCCGGCCGACTTGCCGATGCCCGGCTCACCCCACAGCAGCACCGGAAGGTTCGCCGACACCGCCAGGCCGAGCGCCTCCAGATGCGGGTCGGCCTTCACCTCGATCCGCGACGCCGAGATCCTCGTGATCAGGTCGTCGGCTACGGAAAGCCCGTCGGTCATGCGCCCGGCCCCCGCTCGTCCTGCTCCTCCGGGGAGTCCCAGTCGTAGTCGTCGTCCTCGTCGTAGTACTCGCCGTACCAGTCCTCTCCGATGTCGTCGGAGACCTGGTCGTAGAGGAAGCGCAGCTCATAGCGCTTCATCAGGCGGACCAGATGGCGCAGCGACCTGCCGGAGTCGTCGGTGCAGTCGGTCCTGGCGCCCGCGTCGATGAGGGCTCGGACGAGCGCTTCGGGCCCTGCGTGACCGACCGCGAACAGCAGCGGGGTGCGTCCCTCCTGGTCGTTGGCCTCCAGGTCGACTCCCGCCTTGAGCAGGAGGGGCAGCAGCTCGGTGTGGTTAACGCAGGGCAGGTAGTGCAGGAGGGTGCGGTCGCGGCCGTCGCGGGCCCTCGGATCGAGGCCCGCCTCCAGCAGGGCCAGCACCCCGGCCTCGTCACCATGCTGCGCCCGGGCGAACAGTTCCTTGCGCTGGGCGCGCAGGCCTCTGGGCAGCCGGCCCTCCTGTCCGCGCCAGTGCTCCTCGACGGCGAAGCAGCCCGTCACCTTGCCGCCGAGCGCCTTGAGCGCCTGCTCGCGGCGGCGCTCCTCCGCGGCGTGGGCGGTCGCGACGCCACCGCGCATCTCGTGCCAGGCGCCCTCCTTGCAGCGGACCCGGACCGCAGCGGGCGTCCCAGGGCCCGGCGGGCCGGTGACCGGGCCGTCGTAGCCGGGGAACAGCGACGCCACGACGAGCGGATGCAGCTCCGCGACACCGATCGCGCCGTGCCGGAGCAGGTCGAGATCGGGCAGCCTGCGGAAGAGGGCCTCGGGCAGGGCCCTGCGCCGCTTCATGCGATCGGCAGAGGCGGCGGCCACGCTCATCCCGCCGTCGTCGAGGAGACGGAGTTCCACCGCGGTCGCCCAGTGCAGCTTCAGCCAGGCCTTCTTGCGGCCGGCCCGGCGGATCTCGTCGGCCAGCACCGGGATATTGATCGGCTCGCCTTGGAGGACCTTCCCGAGATCGCTCACGTATCTCGACGAGCGGTCCACGGTGCGGTCGAGCGTGACGCCCGCCAGCTCCCAGGCCTCCTCGGTCCGGCCGTCCTCCTGCGCGAGGATCACCCGCTCGGCCAGGCTCCCGGTGGTCTCGGCCGTGCCGTCGGCCCTCAGGAACGGGGTGCCGCCGATCCTCTCGCGCAGGCCGGCGCTGCCGGGAGCCGACCACAGGTGGCGGGCGTCGGTCCAGTCGTCCAGGTTCGTGGCGTCGTCGGCGGAATCGAACAGCAGCCGCAGGCGCTGCGTGCCGCTCACGATCGTCCGGGTCCTGACCTGGAGCCACGGGTCCGTGCCGGACAGCAGGAAGGTCCGGTCGGTGCTGAGGGCGGAGTGGCCGTGCAGGATCCGCGGCAGGTGCCAGCGCAGCAGGTCGGGCGCCAGCTCCAGGAGGTCGGCCTCGAGCGCGCGGGCGGTCTCCTCGCCGTGCTCCGCCGCGACCTTCGCCAGGTCGAACTCGACGTCCACGTTGGCGGCCTCGCAGGCGCCCCGCCAGTCGCCGGCCTCGCGGCGTGCGGCCGACTTCTCGATCATCCAGGCGGGCACCGCGTACCGGCGGACGGCGACCCAGCTGGCGAGCTCGTCCGGCGGGAAGCAGGCGTCGGTCCTCAACGGCCGACGCCTCATCGGTAGACGCTCCCGATGGCGTGCAGGTCGGGGTGGACCGGGGCGGCGGGCCGCAGATGTCCGGCCAGCCCGCGCTTGACCTTGCGCGGAAGACCCGGACCGAGCCCGACGTACTCCAGCCGGGTCCCCTCCCGGACGCTGCCGAGCAGGGCCTTGGCCGCGCGTCCGGTGAAGGAGGTGTGCCGCAGCTCCAGCCGGCTGATCGGGCTGCCGGGCAGGGCGGCGGCGAGCGCCGTGACGCCCTCGTCCCCGATCACGTTGTCGGGGGCGCCCAGCGCGCGCTGCGACGGCGGCCGGCCGAGGTCGAGGCTCTCCAGCCCGGGCAGCGCGGCCGCCAGGGCCGTGACGCCCGCGGCGGTGAGCCCGTTGCCGCCGAGCCCGAGCCTGAGCGGACGGGCGGGATCGGCGGCCGCGGCCAGGATCGCCGCCCCCTCGTCACCGAGGTGGTTCGAGGGGAGGTAGAGCTCGCGGACCCCGGCCTCGCGGACCAGGGCGGCGAGGACGCCCGCGACGTCGGGACCGAGCCCGTTGCCGCCCAGGAACAGGCGCTCGATCGGCGCGGGACGGTCGAGGAGGGCCTCCAGCAGCGCCCGCAGGCCGGTTCCCGTGACGCCGGTGTTGACCAGGTCGAGCGTGCGCAGGGTGGTGTTGCGGCGGAGCATCGCGGCCAGTGCCAGGACGCCCGCGTCGCCGACGGGGTTGCGCTTCAGCCAGAGCGCGCGGACCTCGGTGTCGTCCGCGAGATGCCCGGCGACGGCCGTCGCGCCCTCGGCGGAGATCCTGTTGCAGCCCAGGTAGAGCGTGCGCAGCCCGTGGCCCTCCGGCAGGGCGAACGCGGCGGCGTCACCGAGGCCGTTGGTGCCCAGCAGCAGATGGACCGCGTGGGAGGAGGCGAACAGGGCCGGCAGCAGCCGGGCGAGGCCCTCTCCGCGCAGCCCCTGCTTGCACAGGTCGACCCGGCCGTCGGGCTGGAGCGTGCCGAGGGCGAACGCCTCCGTCCCGGTGATCGGCGCCGGATCGGCGAGCCGCTCGATCAGACCGTCCAGCAGGGCCGGGTCGGCCCGCGGCAGATCGGGATGCTCGATCGCCGGGCAACGGGTCTCCATCACCACTCCACCCCTCGGTAGTCCTTCAGGAAAAGCCCGCTGACGGGTGCGCCGCCGACGCCGCGCACGATGGGGTCGTACACGCGCGCCGCGCCGTCGACCACGTCGAGCGGCGGCCGGAACCCGGCCTCGCGGTGGGCGCTCTTGTCCGGGTGCGGGCGCTCGTCGGTCACCCAGCCGGTGTCCACGCTGTTCATGTGCACTCCCGACGCCGCGTAGTCGCGCGCCGAGGTGCGGGTCATCATGTTCAGCGACGCCTTGGCCATGTTCGTGTGCGGGTGCCGGACCGTCTTGTTCTCGCGTGAGAAGCTGCCCTCCATCGCCGAGACCTGCACCACGTAGCGGTCGGGCCGCGGTGAGGCCTCCAGCAGGGGGCGCAGCCTGGCGGTCAGCAGGAACGGCACGAACGCGCCGACGAGCTGGGTCTCCATCCACTCCGCCGGGTCGATCTCGTGCAGCCGCAGGGTCCAGCTGTTGCGCTCGCGCAGGTCGAGCGGCTCGCCCGTCTCGTCGACGCGGCCGGCCGGGAAGAACTGCTCCGCGGCGGGGACGGCGAGCCCGGTGGCCGCTCCGGACGTCAGCGGGATCCGGGCGGCGGGACCGGTCAGCGGCAGCGTCTCGGCCGCGCGGACCTCACGGTGGTAGGCGGCCGGACGGCGGATGGTCTGCGCCGCGTTGTTGATGAGGATGTCGAGATGGCCGAACCGGGTGTGGACGGCCTCCAGGAGCCCGGCGACGTCACCGAGATCGAGGAAGTCGGCGCCGTGCAGGTGCAGCCGGTGCAGCCACTCCCCCGCGTCGGGGACCTCGGCGAAGCGGCGGGCGGCGTCGCGCGGGAACCGGGTGGTGACCATGACCTCGGCGCCGTCCCGCAGGAGCTTCAGCGCAAGATGGAAACCGATCTTGATCCGGCCGCCGGTGAGCAGGACGGTGCGGCCGGTGAGATCGCACCGGGCGTCCCTGCGGGCGAGGTTCTCCGCCACGCACGGGGAGCAGAGCTGGTGGTAGACCGGATGGACGTCACGGTAGGGGGTCTTGCAGACATAGCAGCGGCGTTCACCGCGCAGCCGCCCTCCCGCGCCCCCGGTATCGGCGGGGGCCACCGCGAGGGGATCGGCGTACCGCAGCGTGGACGCGGCCAGAGCGCGGTCGTGGGCCGCCCGCTCGGCGTGCCGGGCGTTCTTCCGCTGCTTCTTGCCCGACCGGTAGAGCTGGGCGGCGGCCTCGCGGACCTCGGCCCAGCCCGGGTCGTCCGGGTCCGCCGCGCGGGCCTGCGCGAGCACCCGGAGACAGGTCTCCAGCTCGGCCGACATCACGCTCCTTCGATGTTCGGGGTGGCAAGGCCGGTCGGATTCGAACCGACGTCCTCCAGCTCGCAGCTCGGGCGCGACGACCTCTGCGCTACGGCCTTGCCACGCATGATCTTAGCGAACCGGTACGACACTCTCGAACCGGAAAAGCGTGAAGCGGGATATCAGGGGTAGGGCGGGTTCACCAACGAAGGGAGTAACACCGTGCTCACGCTTACCGACACGGCCGTGACCGTGATCCGCAACCTGACGGCCCAGCCGGAGGTGGCCGACACGGGGGGACTGCGCATCGCGCCCACGCCCGATACCCCCGCCACGCTGGCGGTCGGCTTCACCCCCGAGCCCCTCGCGGGCGACCAGGTGATCGAGGAGGACGGCGCCCGGGTCTTCCTCGACCCCGAGGCGGCGAACGCCCTCGACGACAAGGTCCTCGACGCCGAGGTCGACGGCAACGGCGACATCGCCTTCATGCTGGGGCTCCAGCCCGAGCACTGACTCAGAGCCCTAGGGGCTGTTTCAAAGTCAACTGCCCTACTGCGCGGCGCCCAGGCACGCACCTCGCGAGGTTGTCGTCGGTCGCCGACCCAACCAGGTCGACTCCCTCCTCCGCCCCCGCGAGGCACGCACCTGGACGCCGCTCGCCACGGGCGCCGACTTTGAAACAGCCCCTAGTCGCGGATGGGTACCTCGAGGACCTTTCCGAACGGGCCGCCGTCGAACGTCACGACCTTGACGTCGTCGGGAGGGGCGGGAACGTAGAAGAAGCCCCGGTTGGGTTCGCCTTCCGCCTGGCGGAAGGTCGCCCAGCCGGGGTCCACGTATTCGTCGGGACCCCGCTGGTCGGGGCCCATCCGGACGGCCCGGTAGACGTCCTGGGTCCTGGGGTCGATCACCGAGAAGGCGGTGAACTCGCCGCCGAGGTAGTCGATGTGGGTGTAGTCGGCGGCGGCGGGCAGCCCGCCCGCGCCGAGGCTCTGGATGTCGAAGACCGCGACCAGGTAGGCGCCGTCGCGGTAGAACGGGTGGACGTCGATGCGGCGCTTCTGCTCGCGGAACCTGGCGAACCTGCTGGCGACGATCTGTCCGTCGTCGGCGTTGAACGGGGCGGGGCGTCCGATGCCGCCCGTCTGGGCGCTCGCGGTGGTCGTCACCGTGGTGCCGGGGGTCTCCTGCTTGATCTGGTAGGAGACCTCGACGCGGCGGTTCCGCGAGCGGGCGGCGGCGTCGGTGGGCCCGCCCTCCTGGGCGATGGGCTCGCTCTCGCCCTTGCCCTCCGACACGTACTTGTAGGCGCCGCCCAGCCGGGCGCGCAGTTCCCGCTCGACGGTCTGGGCGCGGCGCAGCGACAGCTTCCGGTTGAAGGGGTCGGTGCCCTTGCTGTCGGTGTGGCCGATGACGCGGATCGGCGGCTTGGCAGGGTCGGCCTTGGCCTTCGTCTCCTCGGCGACCTCGTCGAGGACGGCCTTCGCCTTGCCCGAGAGCTTGTCGGAGTTGAACGCGAACAGCACGTCGGTGCGCAGCCCGACCTTCTGCTCGACCCCGCTGGAGGTGGTCTCCTCGACCGGTCCCTCGGTGATGTCGTAGAGGTTCTGGACGACGGGGCGGGCGTCGGGGTCGTCGCGCAGCGGCCATGAGGCGACGGTCCCGGCCGGGGCCTCCTGGGGTGCGACCGGCGCGGGGGGGGGCGCGGGGTCGTCGGTCACCGGCACCCCGGTGAACTCGCCGGCCGTGCCCGCGGTGAGGGCGGTGACCACCTCGACCCCCTCCGGGATCGGCGGGTAGTAGACGACGGCCTCGTAGACCACGCCGGGCAGGTAGCGGCCCTGGACGCTGCCCAGGGTGTCACGGGAGGCGTTCACCAGCGGGTGGTAGATCTTGCGGCCCACGGGGTCGACCAGCGGGATCCGGTAGGCCCTGAAGTCACCGAGCGCGTGGCCGAACGCGTTCTGCGGGATGACCGGACGGTCGTCCAGGGAGGTGACCGTGAAGTGCAGGACGGAGCGGTCCTGACGGCGTTCGACGTTCTTGATCTCGACCCGGGCGTGCAGCTTCACCCCGATGCCGAACCAGCCCTCCTTCGTCAGCCCCGGCAGGCCGGAAGCCGAGGTGGAGGCCGACGCCGTGGGCGCGGGAGCCTTCGTCCGGTCGCCGGGATCGGAGGGCTTCTTCTCGTCCCCGCCCGAGCAGGCTCCTGCCGCCGAGGCGATGAGGACGACGGACGCGAACGCCGCTGTGAACCGCATGATTCCCCCGCGAATAGCCGGATTTCGCAGCTGATATCCAACCACGGATGCGGCTCACCCGAACGGGAGACTCTCACGTAGTCTCCTCGAGTATGACGATCCGGCCGGGCGCCGAGCCGCCCGTGACCTTGAGCGACCCGCGCGATCTGCTCCTGGGCTATCTCGACTACTACCGCGGCGTCATCGTCCGCAAGCTGGACGGCCTCGGCGAGGATCAGGCCCGGCTCTCGCCCCTTCCGTCCGGGTGGACCCCCGCCGAGCTGCTGTGCCATCTCGCCGCGATGGAACGCCGCTGGATCCGGTGGGGCTTCCTCGGCGAGGATCTGCCGGATCCCTGGGCCGACCGCGGTCCCGGCGACCGGTGGACGGCGCCCGGGAGCGTCGCGGAGTACACCGGGCTGCTGGGCGAGGGTGCCGATCTGACCAGGAGCGTCGTGGAGAAGAACGCCCTGGACACCGTCGCGGCGACCGGAGGCCGGTTCGGCGGTGGCGAACCGGCGCCGACCCTCGGCTGGATCCTCTTCCACGTGCTGCAGGAGTACGCCCGGCACGCGGGCCAGCTCGACGCCGTGCGGGAACTGATCGACGGAGCCACCGGTGAGTGACCTCCTGCACGCGCTGACCTTCGCCGCCGCCCTGAACACCGGGGTCGCGGCGGGACTGTTCTTCGCCTTCTCCACCGGGGTGATGCCCGGCCTCGCGCTCCTTCCGCCGGGCGAGGGCGGCGACGCCATGCGGGCGATCAACCGGGCGGTGCCGAACCCGGTCTTCATGCTCGGGTTCCTCGGTCCCGCGCTGCTCGGGCTGGTCGTGGGCGTCTGGTGGCTGGCCGACCGGAACGAGAGCCCGCTCCTGATCACAGGTGCGCTGCTCTACCTCGCCGGCGCGGTGGCCGTCACGGGCCGGTTCAACATCCCCCGCAACGACGCCCTGGCGAAGACGGGGCCGGACGACGAGGCGTACTGGAACCGCTATCTCGTGGAGTGGACCCGCTGGAACCACGTCCGGTTCTTCGCCTCCCTCGCCTCGGCCGGCTGCTACGTGGCGGCCCTCTGAAGATCGCGAAAACGTGCGGTTAGTGTGGTCTGGTCCGTGTTTCCCGATGCGGGGAGTCCCCCATGCCGGACCGGCAGGCCGTCACCCACGTCGATCCACTGGCCCCGCACGGGCCCTTCCACCGGGCGTTCCTGCGGTTCCTCGGCACCCGGACCGCCCGGCGCCTGTTCACCACCAAGATGATGTGGCGGACGGACGTCCGGCTGATGCGGCTCACCGGAGGCCGCCTCGGCATGGGGCTCCTGCTGCCGACCGGCGTCCTGGAGACGCGAGGCGCGCGGTCGGGACTGACACGCCGCAACGTCGTCATCTACTTCCACGACGGCGAGGAGGTCGTCATCGTCGCCTCCCACGCCGGCGCCCCGGCCCATCCCGCCTGGTACCACAACGCCAGGTCCCACCCCGACGTCCTGTTCAACGGGTGTCCGTTCCGCGCCGAAGCCGCCGCCGAGGACGACCTGCCGCGCCTGTGGTCCCTCGCCGACCAGGTCTTCCCGGTCTACGCGACCTACCGCGAAGAGGCGTCCACCGCGGGCCGCGACATCCCCGTCCTCCGGCTCCTCCCCTCCTGAAAGCTCGGTCGCTCAGCTCGCGGGCGGGTCCTCGGCGAGAGTGATGCGGATGCCGATGGTCCCGTCCGCGCCGCGACGAAGACGGCTCCCGAGAAGAGTGGCCAGCCCCAGGAGGCCGTACTTGCGGCGCAGGAGCTTGCGGTAGGCCTCGGTCTCCTCCGGAGAGCAGATCGCGGCGACGCCCGCGACGTCGTCGCCCGTCCTGTTGCCGCGCAGGTCGCAGGGGGCGACCTTGACGCTGGGGTTGTTGCGGATGCGCTTGACCTTGTAGGAATCGGTGACGGTCCAGACGCCGAGGGCGTCCCCGTCCCTGACGACCCAGACGGGCGTGGGGACCGCGGTGCCGTCCTTGCGGTAGGTGGTCACCAGCAGATACTTCCCGGCGGCGAGCCGGTCGAGCGAGGTCTCAGCCATCCCCGGAGTGTAGAGCCTGTTCCGAAGCAGGCACCCGTGGCGAACAGCGTCCAGGTGCGTGCCCGGCGGGTCGGAGGAGCACCTGACAGTGCGCCCTCCAGACCGGCGCGAAGACCGACCCTGCACCCTGTCCGCGGCAGATGAGTGCGTTCCGGGATGCCGTTAGCTCCCGCGTCCGGCCACGCCGCCGGACTGGCCCGTCCGGTCTCCACGCCGCGTTGATCGCGGTTGAGCCTGGTCAAGGCCGTACGGCCTATGAGGGGACGATGCCGTGTTCGCGGTGGTTGGCCAGTTCCCAGGCGCGGGGGGGGAGGCGGTGTCCGCGGACTTACGGGCTGCCTGCTCAGCGCAACGCCCTTGTCCATCCTGGCGCGGAACCCGACCTACGCCCCTTCTAGAAGGAGATGCCGGGTGGCAGGTTCGCGACGTTACCGGGCTCGACCACATAGATGACCGCGGTGTCGCCATCTACCCGGATCTGGAGACGAGCAGTGAATAGAGACCATCGACTGATGGTGAGTCGCCTCACTGCGGATCCGTCGAGTTGCTGGCGCTGCCGGTCGGCACCGAACCACCAGCCTGAGTAACGGATCTTTACCTCGGCGCCAGCCGGATCCCGGAACCATGCAGTGGTGGTCACGTTCCAGAAGGTCTCCAAGGTTCTCCAGTCTCCCGCACGGACGAACTTCTCTCTGACTGGCATGGTGACTTGGCCTTCCCTGTAGGGCCGCGTGATGCAACGCTGCGAGCGGGACCTCCTCGGGGACTCCTGGAGCTTCCCCTACGGACCCGCTGTAACACTCACATCTAGTGCATAGTGCGCGCCCAGGGCATTGCCGCTCGACGATTTGAATTCGAGCGTTGTGTCGAGTGGCGCTTCGGTAATGGTGTTCGAGGCGATGAAGTCGTCCCGGTCGTACCAATGATCGCCATCATTCTCAAACAGGCTCAGCTGTGACGCCCCCTCGAATATGAACTCGTCGTCGAGAACCTCCGTCTGACCCCGAGTCATATTCGGCAAGGATATTTTTACTCCGTTGAACGTCACGTACAGCTCATCCGTGAAGGTCTCCGCCTGCTCCTTGCAGACGATTGATCTGATGATGAGTATCGCCACGTGCATCTCCTCAGTCGTATGTTGGTACTCAGCGGACGGCGCCGGTCAGTCTTCTTCGTCGCCGCATACCTTGCCGACGCCCCAGCCGACCAGGCCCCCTATCAGCATTCCTCCGGACCCGCCGGTGAGAAGCGCGCCGATCAGCATGCCGAACAGGCCCGCAGCCGGGGCGACCGTGCTATTTCTCGCGGAATAGCTGACACCGACCATCGTGGAGCCCATCTGACTCGCCGTCCGATCGTCTAGTGATTCGCGGAAGAGCGCGTCGATCGCTGCCGAGGCCTCACCGGAGGACTGCTTGCCGGACTCAACGTCGAAAACAATGCGGCTGACTCGTTCTAGACGTTTCAAGTCCGAATCAGTGATCAGGCCATGGCCATGCATGCGCAGAAACCCGAGATTGATCGCCTTCCGTCGATTTCCCCCGGCCTCGCTTATGGCGCGATCGGCCTCTTCCTCGATGACGGAGACAAGATCCCCGGGCGCGATTCCCAGCGTTCGGTAGGCACGCAGGAGTTCTGTGGATCCAAAGCTCCCAAACTCAAGGGGCATGACAACCCCTCCTCCTGAAGATGCGACTTCTCCCCTTTTGGCCTCACTCAATCAAGACTAACCTGCCCGATTCGCGCGCCCAGGGGCTTCAAGAAGATCATCAACCCATCCGACCCTCAGACGAATCCCTACGGGGATAGGGCAACCCGAAATGTGCACGCGACTTGGCCCGGCCAGAAGTTACCCGTCGAATGATTTTGCGCAAATCTAGTGAGATTTTTGGATGATCTGAAATTCTCACTCAACTGAGGTGATCTCACCAGGTTTCGGCCAGGTGACCGCCTGGACGTTGCCGGGATGGCGGCGGGCAGGTGCCATCCCCGAGGTCGGGCGCCTGAGCTGCGAGAACGCCGATGCCTTCGTCCACGTGACGGTAGGCGGTGGCCCGCGAAATGCGATGGTCGCGGCCGAGCCGGGGAATGCCTTTCTCGCCGCTGAAAGAGCAGAGGACCAGGATCGCCTGCCAGAACGGGGTCAGCGCACGGATGCCCCTCGAAGTCCCGCGCGGCTGCCGTTCGGCCCCCAGCAGCCGGGCAGCATGGCAAACGAGGTCACGGGAAACGCCGCTGAGATCACCTCACTGAAGGCAGCGAGGATGTAGTTGGGGTGCCGGTCGAGGTTGTGTGCGCGGTCGAGCGCATCGTCGTGCGGGGGGTCGGCGTGGCGTGCGGTGATCTGGACGCCGCGCAGGTCGACGCCGGTATCCAGCATGGTGGTGACGAAGGCGTGCATGGGGGAATACATCCGCGGGAGCCAGATGATCGGGCGTGCGGCCAGGCCGCGTGGACGTCGAGTGGCGGCGTGCCGGTCCATCCTCGGGTCTTCCGCGATCGGCCCGGCGGCCCGACCGACGACGGTGCATCCGACCGCAGGTGGCAGCGGTACCAGGACAATGCGGTTGTCTTTGCCGGCTCCACCTGCGATCGTCGCGGTCCAGCTCCGGTCACTGCGTACTGGAACAGGCTGCGGTCCCGACAAGTCCACCGGCCTTGACAAATGGTTTTGTCGGTGGTTGCCTGGGGGGATGCAAGATGTCGCGGTGATCGAGGACCCGGCGGCCGCCGAGGTCTCGCTGGACCCGATGCGCTCCCGGCTGCTCGCGGAGCTGACCGAGCCGTGCTCCGCGACCATGCTCGCGGCCAAGGTCGGACTGCCCCGGCAGAAGGTGAACTACCACCTGAAGACGCTTGAGGCTCATGGCCTGGTCGAGCTCGTCGAGGAGCGCCGCAAGGGGAACGTCAACGAGCGGATCATGCGCGCGACCGCGTCCTCCTATGTCATCTCGCCGACCGCGCTCGCCTCGGTGCAGCCCGATCCGTCCCGGTCGCCCGACTCGCTCTCGGCGAGCTGGCTGCTGGCCGTCGCCGCCCGGATGGTGCGTGATGTCGGCGCGCTGATGACGGGGGCCGCCCGGGCCAAGAAGCGGCTGGCCACCTTCGCCCTCGACGGCGAGATCCGGTTCGCCTCGGCCGCCGACAGGGCCGCCTTCGCCGAGGAGCTGGCCGCGTCCGTGGCCTCCCTCGTGAGCAAGTACCACGACGCCTCCGCAGAGAACGGCCGCGACCACAGGGTCGTCGTCGCCGTCCATCCGAGCATGAAGGAAACCCAGGGATGACCCACCCCTTCGAACTCATCACCGAGCTTCCGCTCGAGGCCACGCCCGAGCAGGTGTGGCAGGCGATCGCGACCGGTCCCGGCTTCGACGCCTGGTTCATGGGCCGCAGCGAGATCGAGGCGCACGAGGGAGGCAAGGCCGATCTGGTGATGCTGGGCCACCGCGAGTCCGCCACCATCACCGCCTACGAGCCGAACCAGCGCTTCGCCTCCCGCACCGAGGAGGGCCCCGACGGCCAGTTCATGGCCTTCGAGTACCTCATCGAGGCGGCCAAGGGCGGCACCTCGGTCCTCCGCATCGTCCACAACGGCATGCTCGGCGACGACTGGGAGACCGAGTTCGAGGCGATGAAGGCCGGTTCGGGCATCTACCACGCCACCCTCGTGGAGTACCTCGCCCACTTCTTCGGCCGCTCCCCTTCGGTCGTCACGGTCTTCCGCCCCGGCGCCGCCGACCCCGACACCGCCTGGAAGATCCTGACCACCGCTCTCGCCCTGCCGGCCTCCCCCGCCGAGGGCGACACCGCCACTCTCCCCGGCGGCGAACAGGGCACCGTCTTCTACACCAACCTCCCGGTCAACCTCGGCATCCGCACCCCCTTCGGCCTCTACCGCTTCATCCACTCCGGCGCCGACCGTGGCAACGTCGTCGTCCAGGGCCACCAGCGCTTCGACGGCCGTGACGACCAGCCGCTCTGGGACACCTGGACCACCACCCTGTTCCCCTGACCGGGCCCATGGTCAGCGTGCCCTGAGGACCAGGTCCAGGAGGCCGGGAAAGCGGGCGTCCAGGTCTTCCCTGCGCAGGCTCACGAAGAGCTTGCGCCCTTCGGGACGCTGGTGGATGACGCCCGCCTCACGCAGGATCCGCCAGTGATGGGTCATCGTCGACTTCGGCACGTCCTGAACGACCTCGCCGCAGAACTTCTCCTCGCCCGAGGAGAGCCGGCGCACGACGCCGAGGCGGACGGGCTGGCCCAGGGCCGCCAGGACGTCTTCAAGGATGATCTGTTCGCGTTCGGGGTGGAGCATGCCCTCATTGTACGCTAATCTCGAACTGTTCGAGAAAACCGTACATACGTACTTTGGGGATGCCTTGTCTCGTCAACGCACCGGCCTGACGCTCGCGCTGCTGGCGTTCGCCCAGCTCATCACGTCGCTCGACTTCAACATCGTGTTCGTCGCCCTGCCGGCCATCGGTACGGATCTCGACTTCTCGGCACGGACCCTGCAGTGGGTGGCCAGCGCCTACGCCGTCACCTACGGCGGGTTCCTGCTGCTCGGCGGGCGGACCGCCGACCTGCTCGGGCGGCGGCGGATCTTCGTGCTCTCGCTGCTCCTGTTCGCGGTCTCCTCGCTGGTGGGAGGGCTCGCCGAGAGCCCGGGCCTGCTGGTCGCGATGAGGGCCGTCCAGGGGGCGGGGGCGGCGCTGCTGTTCCCCGCGACGTTGTCGCTGATCAACACCCGGTTCGCCGAAGGAGGCGAGCGGAACCGGGCGCTGGCCGTGTGGAGCGGGGCCGGTGCGAGCGGGCTCGCGCTCGGATCGCTGCTCGGCGGGGTGCTCACGGACGCCTTCGGCTGGTCCGCGGTGTTCTTCGTGAACGTTCCCCTGGCGGCCGTCTCCATCGCCGCCGCCTACGTTCTGCTGCCCGCCGACGGGGCCCGAGAGCACGGCAGGACCTTCGATCTTCCCGGCGCGGTACTGGCCACCTCGGGGATCACGCTCGTGGCGTTCGCGCTGATCCAGGGGCCCGAGTCCGGCTGGACGTCGGCGGTGATCCTGGGCGCGTTCGCCGCGGCGGCCGTGCTGCTGGCCGGGTTCGCGGCGGTCGAACAGCGCGGCGCCGACCCGCTGATGCCGCCTCGCCTGCTCCGCAACCGCAGCCTGATCGGGGCGGTCGCGCTCATCACGGTGTTCGGCGCCACGTTCAACGCGCTGCCGTTCTTCCTGACCGTGTACTTCCAGACCGTCCACGGGTACGACGCGCTGCTGACGGGGCTCGCGTTTCTCGTCCCGGCCCTGCTGATCGCCGCCGGCACCCAGGCGGGGGCTCGGCTGGCGGGGCGCATCGGGATGCGCGGGACGCTCCTGGGCGGGACGGTCACCGGGGCGGCCGGAACCGCGATTCTGGCGGCCGGGATGTCCGCCGACGCCTCGTACTGGGCGGTCCTGCCCGGGATCGTGGTGATGGCGCTCGGCCAGGGCGTCACCTGGACGGCCATGTGGATCGCGGCGGCGACCGGAGTCGATCCAGGCGAGCAGGGCATCGCCTCCGGTCTGGCCTCGACCGGGCTCCAGGTGGGGGCCGCGCTCGGGCTCGCGGTGCTCGTCGCGGCGGCGGGGCTCGGTTCCGGGACCCTCGCGGCCGATCTGCGGACCGCCACCTACCTGGCGGGAGCGGGCATCCTGCTCGGCTCGGTGATCGCTCTGACCTTCCGGCGGCACCGCGCCCCGGCCCTCGATCTGGCGGCGTGACCATGGAGCAGGTGGTGATCGTCGGGGGTGGACCCGTGGGCGCTCTCCTCGCCTGCGAACTCGGGCTGCAAGGAGTCAGGGCCGTCGTGCTGGAGAAGGAGCCGGTCAGGAGCGTGGCGTCCAGGGCCGGGACCCTTCACGCCCGCACCGCCCAGCTCCTCGACCGGCGCGGTCTGCTGGACGAGGTGGCCCTCAGCCGGACCCGGCCGCCCGTCCGGTTCCACTTCTCGGGGATGTTCGGCCTCGACCTCGGCGCGGTCGTCCCGGACGGGCCGGTGCTGATCGGCAGCCCGCAGGCGCACGCCGAACGGGTCTTCACGTTGCGGGCGGCGAGCCTGGGCGCGGAGTTCCGGCGCGGACACGAGGTGACCGGGCTGGTCCAGGACTCCGCGAAGGTGACGCTGACCGTCGCGGGGCCCTCGGGCTCCTACGAACTGGCGGCCGGGTACGTGGTCGGGGCGGACGGGGCGCGCAGCTCCGTCCGCCACCGGGCGGGCATCCCCTTCACGGGGACGCCCGCCGGGGTCGCCGCGCTGATGGGCGACGTGCGGCTGCTCACTCCGCTGCCCGGTGGCTGGCACCGCACCCCGCGCGGCTGGCTCCTGGTCTGGGGCGGCCACGGCCGGTCCCGGCTCTCGACCTATGACTTCCGCGGCCCGCACCCCGACCGGACGGCCCCCGTCACCCTCAGCGAGATGCGCGACACGGTGTCGCACATCGCGGGGCGGCCGGTCGAGATGGCCGACGGCCGCGACCTCAGCCGCTTCGGCGACGCCGCGCTCCAGGCCGAGTCCTACCGGTACGGCCGGGTCCTGCTCGCGGGGGACGCCGCCCACGTCCACTTCCCGTGGGGCGGCCAGGGCCTGAACACCGGGCTGGAGGACGCGATGAACCTGGGCTGGAAGCTCGCCGCCGAGCTCACGAACCGGGCCCCCACCGGGCTACTCGACACCTACCACTCCGAACGTCATCCCGTGGCGGCCCGCGTCCTGTGGAACGTCCGGGCCCAGAACGCCCTCGCCGACCCCGACCCCCGGATCGACCCCTTGCGCGACCTGTTCGCCGAACTGATGGAACTCCCGGAGGCGAACGCCCACCTCAGCAAGATGATCAGCGGCACCGGCATCCGCTACGACGTCGGCTCCCCCGGCGCGGGCACCCTGGCCCCCATCAATCCCGAACTCCTGCGCCCCGGCCGCCCGGTCCTCCTTCTGGACAGCACACGAACCGACCTCCGAACCACCGCCGAACCATGGGCCGACCACGTGAGCATCCATCCGGAGCCGGCCACCGAACCCGTTCTGGTGCGCCCGGACGGCTACTCGGTGTGGACCGGTTCCGACGGCCCGGACGGCCTGCGCCGAGCCCTCCTGCGCTGGTTCGGCAAATGATGCGGGCAGCGACCCTCACGGAACTTCTGGCCGATGCCCCGTTCGCCCTCCACGCGGCGCCCGCTTCGCGCTGTCAGTCGGTGATGAGGCGGGCGTGGAGGTGTTCGTCGCGGCGGAGGCCGTCGCCGGCCACGAAGGCGGAGCGGAGGGTGCCTTCGTGAAGGTAGCCGTTCTTGAGGGCGACGCGGCAGGAGGCGGGGTTGTCGAGGGCGTGGAGGAGGTGGATGCGGTGGAGGTCCAGGGTGGCGAAGGACCAGCCGGTGATGGCTCTCAGGCAGGTTGAGGCGACGCCGCGGCCCCGGGCCCAGGGGGCGATGCGGTAGCCCACCTCGGCGACGCTGTCCTCGCGGTCGATGCCGAAGATCATGATGTGGCCCATGTAGCGCTCGGTGGGGGCGTCGAGGATCGAGAAGGTCGCCCTGCCGGTCCAGTCGGCGAACTTCTCGCACATGGCGCGGGCGGATTCCAGGTCGGTCACCGTCTTCAGCCTGGGGGTGAAGACGGTGACGTCGCGGTCGGACGCCAGCTCGAGCAGGTCCTCGGCCTCGGTGAGGCGCGGCGGGCGCAGATGGAACAGACCCGCCGTGATCTCCGTGTGTTCGATCTTCTCCGGTTCCACGGCACGATCTTCCCAGACTCGCGGACCGGCTCAGGTGACCTTGCGGAGGTATTCGGCGGTGAGGGAGGCCGTGGAGCCCAGCAGGTCGGCCGGCGTGCCCTCGAAGACGATCTCGCCGCCGTGCTTGCCGCCGTCGGGACCCAGGTCGATGATCCAGTCGGCGTGGGCGATGACGTCGAGGTTGTGCTCGATGACGAGGAGGGAGTTGCCGCCCTCGACCAGGCGGTCCATCAGGCCCAGCAGGGTGTCGACGTCCGACATGTGCAGGCCCGTGGTGGGCTCGTCGAGGATGTAGACGCTGCCCGTCTTGTGGAGTTCGCCCGCGAGCTTCAGCCGCTGGAGCTCGCCGCCGGACAGGGTGCTGAGGGGCTGGCCGAGGGTGATGTAGCCGAGGCCGACCTCGGTGACGTTGGCGAGCTGGGTCTGGATCCGCTTCTCGGTGAAGAACTCGCGGGCGTCCTCGGCGGTGAGGGCCAGGACGTCGATGATGGATCTGCCGCGGAATCGGAGCTCCATGACCTGGGGCGCGAAGCGGAGGCCTTCGCAGGTCTCGCAGACCGTGGTGATCGGGTCCATGAAGGCCATCTCGACCGTCACGGTGCCGCGGCCCTGGCAGGACGGGCAGCCGCCGGTGGAGTTGAAGCTGAACATGCCGGGCTTCTCGCCGGTGGCCTTGGCGAACAGCTGGCGGATCGGGTCGTAGATGCCCATGTGGCTGGCCGGGGTGGACCGTGAACTGGCCGTCAGCGCCTTCTGGTCGACCACGATCGCCTCGGGGTACCGGGCGGTGAAGACACCGGAGACCAGCGAGGACTTGCCGGATCCCGCGACACCGGTGAAGCAGGTGAGGATCCCCTTCGGGATGCTGACGTCGATGTCCTTGAGGTTGTGGAGCGAGGCGCCCTTCACCTCGAACGCGCCCGTGGCGGCCCGGGGCTCCCGGTTCACGGTGACGCCGCGGCTGAGGTAGCGGCCGGTGAGGGTGTCGGCCTTGGCCAGCTCGCCGACGCTGCCCTCGAAGACCAGCTCGCCGCCGTGCGATCCGGCGTGCGGGCCCATGTCGACGATGTGGTCGGCGACCGCGATGACGTCGGGATCGTGCTCGACGACCAGCACCGAGTTGCCCTTGTCGCGCAGGTCGACGAGGAGGTTGTTCAGCCGGTGCACGTCGCGCGGGTGCAGGCCGACGCTCGGCTCGTCGAAGATGTAGATCAGGCCCGTCAGGCTGGATCCGAGGTGGCGCACCATCTTGAGCCGCTGGCCTTCGCCTCCGGACAGCGAGGAGGTCTCCCGGTCGAGGCTCAGGTAGGGCAGGCCGATGTCGACGATCCGCTGCAGGGCCTCGGCGGCCGTGGCGGCGAGCGGCCCGCCCACCGGGTCGTCGATCTCCCGTAGGACCTCGACCAGCTCGGACGCCTCGAGCGCGCAGAAGTCGGCGATGTTCCTGCCGTTGATCCGCGACGCCCGCACCGAGGCGTTGAGCCGCTGTCCCTCGCATTCCGGGCAGGGCCCCTCGACGATGTAGGGCTCGACGGCCTCCCGCGTGCGGGCGCTGTGGGTCGACAGGTCACGGTTGAGGTAGAGGCGGTTGAACCGGTCGAACAGGCCCTCGTAGTTGACGTTGACGGTGCCGTCGGGCGTGACCCACTTGAACTTGATCTTCTTGTCGGGGTCGCCGCGCGTCAGCAGCCGCATCTCGGTCTCGGTGTAGTCCTTCAGCGGCTTGTCGTTGTCGAACAGCCCGGAGGCGGTGTAGAACGCCGAACCCATCAGGCTCAGCCGGAACGCGCCGTCGTTGAGGCTGCCCTCAAGGTCGAGCAGCCGCTCGTGGTCGGCCCTGACCGTGCGCCCGATGCCCTCGCACTCCATGCACATGCCGAGCGGCAGGTTGAAGGAGTAGTAGCCCTGGCTGCCCGCGCCGGGGACGGCGATCCGCGAGAACAGCACGCGCAGCAGCGGGTGGATGTCGGTCATCGTGCCGACGGTCGAGCGGGAGTTGCTGCCGATCGGCTTCTGGTCGACCACGATCGCGGGCGAGATGTTCTCGATCGCGTCGGCGTGCGGGCGCTCGTACTTGGTCATGAACCGGCGCACGAACGGCGGATAGGTGTCGTTGAGCTGCCGCTGCGACTCCACGGCGACGGTGTCGAACACGATCGACGACTTGCCCGACCCGGACGGCCCCGTGAAAACCACGATCTTGTTCTTCGGGATCTCCAGGGACACGTCCTTGAGGTTGTTCTCCCGTGCTCCCCTGATCAGAATGCTGTCGATCATGCTTCTCCCCGTTCGGCGCGGCTGCACCCCCATTGCTATCAAGCGCCTCCGACAGAATCGCCCCCTGCCGGGAGGGTCCTGCCGTCGGTGCCGGGCCGAGGATCACTCCACGGCGACCACTCCTCCCGCACTTGGGCGAATTATTGGGAATTGGTAATTTTGTGCCCAAGCCTCTTTGGGAATGAATGCGCAAGGCCAGGCCGGGTATTCGTCTCGTGGAATCATGCTCGGAGTTCGGGGAGAATCATGGCCAGAAGGCGCGATGTTCGCGATCTGACTCAGCAGGAGCGCAGGGACCTCGGCAACCTGATCTTCAGGTACATCAATGACGTGGTGGTCGGTGTTCATGCCAACGGCCATGATTGGCATCATGCCAACAGTGAGAAGTTCTTCATCAGGCATCGGGATTTCGTCGGCAAACTTGAGGCGTTCCTTCTTCAGCTGAAGGAGGAGCGGTTCGTTCCGCTGCCCAAGTGGGATCCGGCGACGGAGATTCCCGTCGAGTTGTCCGGTGTGAAGCCCCAGGACGACAGGGTCCCTCGGCCGCCGCTGGAGAACCTGAATCCTCGGCTGCCCAGGCCGCAATCGATTTCGGTGCCCCAGATCTGCCGCATTCCGAGTGGTGATGCTCTGGCGACGCAGACGACGTCCTGGCATGACTCCGTCCATGTCGAGATCGGCGGTGCGATGCGCTGGCTGAGCATCTCGCCCTCGGCGGTCATCTTCTGGTGCTGGCACGCGTTCGTCGACGACATCTATGATGACTGGCTGTCGTGCACGAGCTCCTCGAATCCGCCGATCAATGGGAAATGGGCTGTCAGCGCGACTCCCGGTGGTACCGGTCTCTATCTCGTCGGATTGGACGAGGGCCGTGGCGGCGGACGCGTCTGGACCGATTTCTATCCCAGTGCACAACGCCCAGATCAATGGTCAGGCTGGTTCCCTCTCGCCGACAACGTCTTCCGGCCCGGAACGCCCGTCACGGCGCTCAGCACGGCTCCCGGCGCGACCAGCCTCTACGCCATCGGTCTCGACGGCCGGGTCTGGACCACCTACTTCCCCGACCCCGGCCACCCCGGGCAGTGGACCAACTGGTTCCCCCTCGGGGAGAACACCTTCCCCAGGAACTCCGCGATCACAGCGATCAGCACGACCCCGGGAGGAACCAGCCTCTACCTCGTCGGATCAGACGAAGGACACGGCGGCGGACGCGTCTGGACCAATTTCTTTCCCAGCCCGGAACATCCGGACCAATGGACCGGCTGGTTCCCCCTCGCCGACAACGTCTTCCGGCCCGGAACGCCCGTCACGGCGCTCAGCACCGGGCCCGGCGCGACCAGCCTCTACACCATCGGCCTCGACGGCCGGGCCTGGACCACCTACTTCCCCGACCCCGGCCACCCCGGGCAGTGGACCAACTGGTTCCCCCTCGGGGAGAACACCTTCCCCAGGAACTC